>JBKQQQ010000705.1:0-5855 GCA_052144275.1 Streptosporangiaceae bacterium | reverse complement strand
CGCTGTCACATGCCGCCACGTCCCGGCCGCGCCCGCAGGGCCGGCCGGCGGTGCCCCGGCCAGGTCCCCATCCGCGCTCGTTCGCTGACGACCCCGCTGACCGCCTTGCACCCGCTCACCGGCGAGGTGATCAGCGAGGACGCCGAGCTGTACATCTTCCCCGCCTCGCACTACGTGGCCGGGCCGGAGCGGATGGAGCGCGCCATCAACGGCATCGAGGCCGAGCTGGCCACCCGGCTCGGCGAACTCGAGCGTGGCGGCAAGCTGCTCGAGGCGCAGCGGCTGCGGATGCGCACCACCTACGACGTCGAGATGATGCGGCAGGTCGGCAGCTGCTCGGGGATCGAGAACTACTCGCGGCACATCGACGGCCGCGAGGCCGGCAGCCCGCCGAACACCCTGCTCGACTACTTCCCTGAGGACTTCCTGCTGGTCATCGACGAGTCGCACGTCACGGTGCCGCAGATCGGCGCGATGTACGAGGGGGACGTGTCCCGCAAGCGGGTCCTGGTCGACCACGGCTTCCGGCTGCCGAGCGCCATCGACAATAGGCCGCTGACCTGGGATGAGTTCCTCGACCGGATCGGCCAGACCATCTACCTGTCGGCCACCCCGGGTCCGTACGAGCTGCAGCGTGTCGGCGGCGACGTGGTCGAGCAGGTGATCCGGCCGACCGGGCTGGTCGACCCCGAGGTGGTCATCAAGCCGACTAAGGGCCAGATCGACGACCTGTTGCACGAGATCAGGCAGCGGGCCGAGCGCGACGAGCGGGTGCTGGTCACCACGCTGACCAAGCGGATGGCCGAGGACCTCACCGACTACCTGCTCGAGAACGGGGTCCGGGCCAGGTACCTGCACAGCGAGGTCGACACGCTGCGCCGGATCGAGCTGCTGCGGGAACTGAGGGTGGGCGAGTACGACGTGCTCGTCGGCATTAACCTGCTCCGTGAGGGCCTTGACCTGCCCGAGGTGTCGCTCGTGGCCATTCTGGACGCGGACAAGGAAGGCTTCCTGCGGTCCGGCACGTCGCTGATCCAGACCATCGGCCGTGCCGCGAGGAATGTGTCCGGCGAGGTGCACATGTACGCCGACACGGTCACGCCGTCGATGAAGCGGGCGATCGACGAGACCAACCGGCGGCGGGAAAAGCAGGTCGCCTACAACGAGGCGAACGGCATCAACCCCCAGCCACTGCGCAAGCGGATCGCTGACATCCTGGACCAGATCGTCCGCGAGGACGCCGACACCGAGCAGCTGATCGGCGGCGGCGGGCGGCAGCAGTCCCGCGGCAAGGCGCCGGTGCCCGGCCTGTCCTCCCGCGCCCGCGCCATCGCCGCCCAGGCGGGCGGACGAACCCCGGCCGGGGAGCCGACGAAGGAGGCGAGCGCCGCGCGCGGCGAGCTCGTCGGCCTGATCACTGAGCTCACCGAGCAGATGCACGCCGCCGCCGCCGAGTTGCACTTCGAGGTGGCGGCCCGGCTCCGCGACGAGATCAGGGAGCTCAAGTCCGAGCTCCGCGGCATGCACGCGGCCGGCGTCTGACCGCGAAGGTCAGTCCCAGGCCCTAGTTCCCCCGCAAGGGGTGAGGCGCCGGGGTCGGCCGCATGTGACGATCGGGCCGTGGACGAGACCCGTGAATCTCCGCCGCCTGCCCGGTCGGCGGCTGGCGTGACGTCCGCAGTGAGTCCGCAGAGCACGCCCGCCCAGCGCTGGCTGGCACGTCTGACCTTCGTGCTGGTGGCCGCGGCGATCGTGATCCTGGTGCTTTTTGCCGGGCTGAGGAGCCTGGCGATGCTGGCCGTGGGTGGGGCCGCCGCGGTCGTGAGCCTGGTCGCCGCGTACTTCTTCCTGTCCCGGCGGGGCATAGGGCGCTGGCTGTCGCTCGCGGTCTTCGTCCTCGCGCCGATCGCCGTGATCGTCGTTTTCGCGTTCCGCGGCGTGCTGTGGGTGGCCATCGCTTCGGCTGCGGTGTGGCTGCTCGCGAGCATCACCGCACGCGTGGCGCTGGCCAGGGATCCCACGGACTGGCGCATGCCCGAGCATCCGGCGGAGCCGCCTGCCCGGCATCCGTACCTGATCATGAATCCGAAGTCCGGCGGCGGGAAAGTCGAGAAATTCGACCTGAAACGCAAGGCGGAAGACCTTGGCGCCGAGGTATTTCTCATCGGCGGGCCCGAGCCCGTTGACGTCGCCCAGGTGGCCCGCGAGGCCGTGGCCAAAGGTGCCGATCTGCTCGGCGCCGCCGGAGGCGACGGCACCCAGGCCCTGGTGGCCGGCGTCGCCGCCGAGCATGGCATCCCGTTCCTGGTGATCTCCGCGGGCACGCGCAATCACTTCGCCCTCGATCTCGGGCTGGACCGCGAGGATCCGTCAGCCTGCCTGGGCGCCCTGTCCGATGGTGTCGAACTGCGGGTCGATCTCGGGATGATCAACGGCCGGGTATTCGTCAACAACGCCTCGTTCGGCGCGTACGCCGAGGTCGTCGAGACCCCGGCGTACCGCGACGACAAGCTGAAGACGACGCTGAACCTGCTCCCGGACCTGCTGCAAGGCCAGCGCGGAGCACTTCTGTCCGCGCGGTCGGACGATGTGGAGATCAGGTCGCCGCAAGCGCTGCTGGTGGCTAACAACCCGTACGGAACGGGAGACGTCGCCGGCCTGAGCCGCCGCGCCCGGCTGGATCGCGGCATTCTCGGCGTCGTCGGTGTCAAGGTCCGCAACGCCCGGCAGGCTGTCGACCTGGTCCGTGGCAGGAAAGCCGTCGGACTGAGGGTGCTGACCGCTAAGAAGATCGAGATCAGCGCCGACGCGGCCGAGATCCCGGTCGGCATCGACGGCGAGGCGGTGTCTTTGTCGACGCCGGTGACCTGCACGATCTCCCCGTCCGCGCTCCGCGTCTGGGTACCGCGGGATCGGCCGGGCGTCCCCGCGCCGAGGCCCCCGGTGAACTGGGCCAGGCTGCGGCAGCTCGCGGGCGTCCGCCGTGAGCGTGCTGAGGCTGTGACATGAGAACCGATTTTGAGCGCGCGACGAGGCTCGGTGACGTGGTGCGCTGGGCCGGGGAACTGTCAGCGCGGACGGTGATCTTCGACGTGGAGCCGCTGGTGGCTTACTGGGATGGCGGCCAGGAGGCCCTTGAGCAGGGGATGGCGCGGGTGCTCAGCGAGGTCTCGGTCCTGCCGGCCCTGCAAGTGCTGTGCTTTGCCACCAACTCGTCGCGTCGGCCGTCGGTTGTGCCCGGCGGAGCCGGCCTGCGGGTGGTGTACCTGGCGTCCGCGGGTAAGCCGCTGCGGACCGCGGCGTACCGGCGTTTCCCCCGGCCTGGGGTGGTGATCGGGGATCAGGTCGCCACGGACGGGATCCTGGCGCGCCGGCTCGGCTATGGGTTCGTCCTGTTCGACCCGCAGCTGGCGGGAGTTCCTGCCGGGCCGCGGCTGATGGGCGCCGCCGGGCGGCTCGTAAGGCCGCTGCTGTTCACTCGCGCTGACCACGGAAATTAAGGGGTCGGGGTCTCCGCCCGCTGGAGCAATTTGATGGGCTGCCGAAGCATGCCGAGTGTTCTTTAAATAATAGCGAGTCCTGGACTTACCGGGTCATCGGCGAGCGGCGCTACCTGCATAAACTCCTTTAATCATGATTTACCGGCAGGGTATAGTGCGTGGCGGAGCGAGGGACGCTGGGAAAAGGCGAAGGCGGGACAATGCCCTGGGTGGTTCGTGACGTAGTCCATGACCTCAACAAGTCGGTGGGCCGGCGCTGGCAGGGTCTGGACCGGCTGCTGCCTGGGCGGGCGGACCTGCCTGAGGGCTGCGCGGCACCGCTGGTGGCCGCCGGGGCGAACGGCCGCCCGGCCGGGCTCGGCGTCTGTCGTCACCAATTCGTCCCGGCCGGCACGCTGAACCAGACCTGGGGGTCGGCGAGCCAGTTCTCGCTGATCCTACGGCTGCGCGAGCCGGACACGTCCGCGGCCCTGGACGACCTGCTCGGGCAGTGGCGCGACCACCTGGCGGGCCTGCCCGAGGCAGGCCCGGTGGACACCGCGGCGATGGTCACCTGGCCGGCCCGCGACGTCAGCGGGGTGAACGCCCTGCTGCGGCGCGGGATGCAGGCGATGACCGTGATCGCGGTCCGTCCCGCAGAGCACGCAGCGGCGGCGGGACCCGCACGACCCGGGGAGCCTGCCAGCGCCCAGGTCGTCGCGGAGGGCAGCGCCGGCCTGGTCATCCGCGAAGCCGGGCTAGGCGACCTGGACGTCGTGACCGAGTTCGAGATGGGCGTGATCCGCTACGACGCGCAGTTCGGCGCCGCCATCATCCGCCCGGCCACCGAGGCGCTGGTCCGTGCCGAGACGCAGGCGGCGCTGGCCACGCGCCCGGCCTGGGCCTGGCTGGCCGAACGGGACGGGCGGCCCGTCGGCCTGGTCCACGTCCAGCCGCCGGAGCGCTCGGGATGGATCGCGAGCATGACGCGGCCGGGCGTGACGGTCTACCTGCAGACCATGTTCGTGCGGCCCGGCGAGCGGGGCAGCGGGGTGGGCGCGGCCCTGGTCAGGCACGTCCATGGCGTGCTCGACGCCCGCGGCGTCCAGACCACGCTGCTGCACTATGCGCTGATGAACCCGCTGTCCGCGCCGTTCTGGAACCGGATGGGATACCGGCCGCTGTGGACCGGTTGGGAGGTGCGCCCGGCGGCTTCGCTGCGCTGAGAACCGCGTCGGTCCGAGGGTGGTCGTCGGAGGCGGCCGCGGGCGGAGAATGATAGTGGATGGCTGCACCGGAATGCTGAGGGTCCGCTCATGGTTGCCTCAGAAAACAGCCGACTAGCAATGATACCGGGGGAGGTGTGCGGTGCTAGTCAGCCTGATCGCGGCAATCGTCGCGGCACTGCTGTACGGCGTGGCCTCGGTGATGCAAGCGATCGCGGTGCGCGCGGCCAGCAACAAGTCGGCCGAAGACGCCTCCGGGGGCGTAGATCCCGGCCTGGTGGTGCGGTTGCTGCACCAGTGGCGGTTCGTGGTCAGCATCTGCCTCGACGCGCTCGGTTTCGTGGCCCAGCTCATCGCCTTGCAGCGGTTGCCGCTCTTCGCCGTCCAGGCGTTCGTGGCGTCGAACCTCGCGGTGACCGCCGTGGTGGCCTCGTGGGTGATCGGCGTGACCCTGTCCTGGCGAGAGTGGGCGGCGGTGCTCGGCGTGGTGGCGGGCGTCGGCCTGCTCGGCGCCTCGGCCGGCGCGGAAGGCGCCGCGCAGGTGGGCGCGGTGTTCAAGCTCGCCCTCATCGTGGCGGTCGCGGGCCTGGCCATCGTCGGCCTGGCCGCGGCCAGGCTCAACGAGCCGTACCGCACCACCGCGCTCGGCATGACCGCGGGTTTCGGCTACGGGGTGCTCAGCATCGCGGCCCGCGTGCTGACCGGGTTCTCGCCGCTGGAACTGGCCCGTGACCCGGCGGCCTACGCCGTGGCCGCGGCCGGCATCATCTCGTTCATGTTCTACGCCACCGCCCTGGAAAGCGGCAGCGTGACGGTCGCCACGGCGGCCGTGGTGCTGAGCGAGACGATCCCGCCCGCCGTCATCGGGGTCATCTTCCTGGGCGACCAGACGCGTCCCGGGCTTGCTGTGGTCGCCTGGGCAGGCTTCTTCCTCGCCGTCGCTTCGGCCGTCATGCTGGCCAGATTCGGCGAGGCGCACCAGACAGAAGACGTCGCGATGGCCGACGCGGTGGCCCGTCGGCAGGCAAATGCCGGGCCGGCCGCCGCCGGCCTGTTATCCTGGTGGCCCGTGGACCTGCAGCTTTTCAGTGCCCTATTGGACACCGCCCTACCGGACACCACGGGAGCCTCATAGTGGCCGCATCATCAC
>JBKQQQ010000704.1:0-3983 GCA_052144275.1 Streptosporangiaceae bacterium | reverse complement strand
AATGTGGGCAGCGCGACGTTGAGCACGGTGTTGTCCAGCGTGACAATCAGCAGCGAGACGCACAGTACGGCCAGCCCGAGCCAGCGGGCGGCAGGCGGCAGGCCCTCTCCCGGCCGTGCTGCCGGGACGTGGTCAGTACGAGTAGTCATGAGCCTCAGCCGATCCGGTACGCCTAGCCGCGGTCTTCAGCAGGGATGATCACGACCGGGCAATGCGCATGGTGGCTAACCTGGGTGCTGACCGATCCCATCAGCAGCCGGGCGAACCCGCCCGTGCCGCGCGACCCCACGACGATCATGTCGGCATCCTTGGCGGCGGTCAGCAGTTCGTGTGCCGGCGTGCCGCTGAGGGCCTGAACCGTCACGGACTCAGGCCGGGACTCGCCCAGAGAGTCGAGCGCCTTCTCCACCTCAAGTTGAACGGCCCGGCGCACGTGCTCGGCCACGGCGTGGTCCTCCGGGTAAACGACCCCGCTTCCCCAGTAGCCCACGGAGATCTCATGGACGGTGATCACCGTCAGCGGCACGCGACGGACAGCCGCTTCCTTCATCGCCCATTCGAGGGCTCGCCTCGAGTGGCCGGAACCGTCTACTCCGACTATGATTCCAGACACTTCTCTTCTCCTTATTTCTCGTGACTCATCTGCACCTTCGATCTCGACGTTAGGCACCCCGGACCCCTGACGGCAGGGCCATCCGGGGCTACCGGCCGGGACCCAGGTCCTTTCGGAGCCGGCCTTCGGCCCTAGCCCGGCCAGACGCCAGAACGCGACATTGAGTGCAGGCATCGATGCCGCCGGTGGAGCGGCAGGTGTTCGCCGGTCCGGGCCGCGGCGATCGCGCCCGGCGCAGGAGAAGGGCCCAGGAAATGAAGCACATTATCGGAACGGTGCTGAGGGTGGCCGGCTGCCTGGTTCTGCTGATCGTAGGTTTGGCGCTGCTGGCAGGCAAGGATGACATCCGCAAGTTCCGCCGCATGCGCAGGATGTAAGGCCGGATGAATTCGCTACGCCGAAACGGGAGATAAGGTGGCATGGCATGAAGCTGATTACGGCGATTCTCAGGCCCGAGAAGCTGGATGAGCTGATCGAGACCCTGATCGATAGCCGGGTGCACGGATTGACCGTGAGCGAGGTCCGTGGTTTCGGCCGTCAGTTCGGTCAGCCTGCCCACGGTGCCGACATCGACCTCGGCCTGCCCAGTGCCCGCAAGGGGGCGCTGCTGCCGAAGGTCCGGCTGGACCTAGTGGTCCCGGATGACGGCGCGGACGCCCTGGTCGAGACCCTCGCCAAGCATGCCCGGACCGACACGATCGGCGACGGGAAGATCTGGGTGAGCACGGTGGACAGCGTCCTGCGGGTCCGGACCGGCGAGCGGGATCGTGCCGCGATATAACCGCGGGAGCCTAGGGTTCATCGCGCATGATCAGCACCGGGCAGTGCGCGTGATGCACGCAATGCTGGCTCACCGAGCCGAGCAGGGCCTCGGCGAAGCTGCCGTGACCGCGGCCGCCGACGACGAGCAGGTCCGCGTCGGCCGCGGCGTCTAGCAGGACCTGCGCCGGATGGCCGTGGACGACCTGGCTCCTGACCAGTCCGCTGTCGGCTGGCTCGATCTCCTCGCTGATCACCGCGTCGATCCTCTTCCTGGCGTCTTCGGCGAAGTCGCCAGCCTCTTCCATGTAGATCGGCGCCCAGCCGTAGTTCTGCAGCATCACCGGGATCTGCCAGGCGATGACGGCGTCGACCGTGCCGCCGGTGAACTTGGCCTGCCTGACCGCCCAGCGCAGGGCGGCTCGCGACGACGGAGAACCGTCTACCCCCACCACGATCGTGGCCGCGCCGTCTGCTGACATCGGTGCCCGGTCCCTCCGCGTGCTTCGCCCTCCCGAGGGCATGGCCCTGGTGCGCCGAAAGTGTCACGCGGGGTGTGCCCGGGAGTAGGGGCGTTCCGCATGGGCCCGCCGGGACCAAGGTCCCGGTGACGAAGGTCCCTTTTCGGTCATCCATTCGTCCCTGGTCACCAGCATGGCGCGGCGTGAGGATGACCTGGGAAGAGACTGTTCTTCGCTAAGGAACTCCGCGTTGGAGGGATAGGGCCATGTACGACAAGATCCTCGTGGCGGTGGACCATTCAGAGATATCGGACCGGGCGGTGCTCGCGGCCCGCGATCTAGCGCTGCTCTCCAGGGGAGAGGTATGGGTCTTGCACTTGCGGGAGCGTGAGATAGCGGTCAAGACAGGGCTGGCGATGACGGATGAAACCGAAAGCGACGCCAACGCCAAGGTTTCGGCCGTCGTCGAGAAGCTCGCTGCGGCCGGCGTGAAAGCGCACGGCGAGGTCAGGACCACGCTGTTCGGCTATGCCGCGCGCGATATCGTCGATGACGCGATAGAACACGATGCCGACGTCATCGTGATGGGCTCACGCGGCCGCAGTGACCTGGCTGGTTTTATTCTCGGCAGCACGGCGCACAAGGTAATCCACCTCACCGACCGCCCGGTCCTGATCGTCCGGTGACCAGCCCGCAGGTCGGCCAGCGGGTCGCGGTGCCGTGGCTCGTTCGGGCGCGGGCATCTCGCTCGACCGGGGTAAGGGTCTGAGTGCGGATGCGGCTCGCGGCATTGCTGCGGGTACAGTCGTCACCGAACGTAAGCAGCGATTCGTGGAATGGGTTCGGCTGCCGACATGCGGGTAGCGTCAGCGAGCAGGTTGCCGGTTGACCATGGTGAGACAGGGCTGAGGCGAGATGCCGGCTGGTCATGTGAATGGGGTTGAGCTGTACTGGGAGCAACGGGGCAGTGGTCCCCGGTTGCTGTTCTGCAACGGGTCGGGCACGACCTTGCGGACCGTCCGGCCGTTGCTTGACCTGGTTGCCGCCAGGTTCGAGCTGCTGGCGTGGGACTACCGTGGCCTGGGTCGCAGCGTCCGCCTGACGGGTCCTTATACCATGGCCGATCTCGCCGCTGACGCCGTTGGCCTGCTGGAGATCGCCGGCTGGGATATCTGCCGGGTGCTCGGCGTGAGCTTCGGCGGAATGGTGGCGCAGGAGTTCGCCGTCACCAATCCGGAGCGGGTGGAGCGCCTCGCTCTGGCCTGCACCTCAGCCGGCGGCGGCGGCGGGTCCTCCTATCCGCTGCAGAAGCTGCAGGAGCTCCCGCCTCAGGAGCGGGCTGCGGCGCAACTCCAGCTGGCTGACAGCCGCTGGGACGAGCGCTGGCTTGCGGCGCACCCGGCAGATCGCGCGCTGGCCGAAGGCCTGACCGCCACTGGCCAGGATCAGCCGGACCCAGCCGCCTACACGGCTCAGCTCGAGGCGCGCGCGGGCCATGACGTATGGGACCGCCTCGACGCGATCACCTGCCCGGCCCTGGTTGGCTACGGCAACTACGACGCGATCGCGCCGGTCCAGAACAGCACCGCGATCGCATCGCGCATCCGCAGAGCCGAACTGCGCGGCTACGAAGGAGGGCACCTGTTCCTGTTCCAGGACCCGGCCGCGCTACCGGAATTCGAGGCATTCCTCCAAGCGCCGCCGAGGTAGTTCGTGACCCTGGCCATTCCTGTTAACCAGTAGCGGTCGTCTCGCCGCGCCCGCGGACCACGTGACGCACCAGATCTGCTCATTCTGTACTGCCGAGCAAGTGGTGGCCGAGAGTCCCGCGGCCTGTCGTACGTGCGGGCCAGGACCGGGCACGCGCTGATCGGCGCCCGGCAGTGGATCCCGCAAGAGCACATCGAGGACCCGGTCAAGTCCCTGGTCATGGGGCTGCCGTACTAGGGGTGCGGCCAAGGTCCACGCCATCCGCCTGGCCTGGGAAACAGCAGCGGCATAACTGCGAAAGCCGAGAGTAACATGGAGATCGGACAATACCTGGGCTCAGTCGCGCTCATGCATGGCAGGGGATCGGACCAATCATGTCCAAACGTTTTGCCTACGCCATTGACAAGCGATATTTGCCGTTGTTGGTGCCCTTCGGGCTG
>JBKQQQ010000703.1:0-2694 GCA_052144275.1 Streptosporangiaceae bacterium | reverse complement strand
GGCCGATCCCACCACGATCAACGCGCGCACCTGGAACTGCCAGTCGAACCGGGAACCACAGCCCGGCCAGGGCGCCGGGTCGCTGCTCATGGCCTGGTTCGAGCAGCAAAACGGCTAGGGCCTAAAGCCCTTTGACCCACCCAGGTCGGTCGCGTTGTAGCAGTGACCGCCCGGGCCACCCTCGGCAACCGTCAGTACCCGCCGCTCGCCCCGGTCCCGGGGCACCCACGTGTTCGAATAGGCCCAGATTTATGCCGAACGGGCTCTCGCGGGCCGCGGCCAGCACGCGCCACTCATGGCCGGGCGCGGCGCCAGATGACGGAAAGCTTAGCGGAGACGGTAATCCTTACTGCGTGCACGCAAAAGGAAGGCTGACCATGCTGCGGGCGACAGCCTGAGCATCCCCCCGTCCGGATTCACAGAATCGCGAATTAGTACCGATCCGTTAACGACCGCTGCCTCCACGCAGCCACCAGTATTGGATGATGTACTCTTTCGCCACACGATGCACGGTTGTTCGACGTCGGCCACTAGCCCCCCTTCCCGCCGCGTGGCGGGACTCCGTCGGCAATGGCAGCCGCGGATACATACAGAATGTCCCTCCAGCCTGCGGGAGTGCTGCTGAAGCTGCGCCAGCCTGAGCGAGTTTGGCTCAGGAGGACAGCCACCATTCCATCACGGTGCAGTGTAAGCGAAACCGGGCGATCCGGCTAGTAGTAGGTCAAACGGCAGGTCTTGACCGCAACGAGCACACCTAGGAGGATTTGCCGGTCATGCCATCTCTGCTGCGGTTTGGCGTAGGCGGTTTACCGAATCCGATGGCCCAAGCGAAATCTCTGCGATGTGCTCGAAAGCCGCTAGGTAACTCTGGGTTTCTTTAGGATCATCAATGATGCTGTCGCTGCGCGGGCCTTCGAGGAACACGATGTTCTCGTCGGGCGCGTCCTCGAACTGAACGACCTCAAAAGGTCCCTTCATCCCGGGATGCAGGCCGGCCGTGAAGGGCACGACTTGTATCGTCACATTCGATAGTTCCGCCACATTGACGAGATGCACGAGCTGCCGACTCGTGATGGCGGGGCTTCCGACGATGCGGTGGATGACAGACTCGTCAAGCACGACAGAGAACTTCGGCGCATACTCGCTGCTCAGCAGCTCTCTTCGCCTGGTGCGGAGATCGACTAGAGTGGCCACCTTCTCAGGCGTAGACTTTTCCCCGTAAAAAACATGCAGAACGGCCGACGCGTACTCCTCAGTCTGGAGAATTCCGGGGACAAAAATTGTTTCGAACTGACTTACCGCGGATGCCGCGGATTCGTGGTCGATCAATTCGAGCAGCCCAGGAGGTGCGACATCTCTGAAGCGCTTCCACCACGGACCCTGGCGGGCCGCCCGGGCCAAGGCAACTAGTTCCTCGGTCCGTTTCTTATCCGTGATGCCGTAGAGCGGAAGGAGTACCTTGAGGTCATTAGTGCTTATGCCGGACTTTGCTTTCTCGATTCGGTTCATCTTCGACAAAGACCATTCCATGGCCTTTGCCACCTGATCCTGAGTCAGGTTGCTATCGAGGCGAGCCGTTCGGAGTTCTGTTCGAAGACGCCGACGAAGCACCAACGGGCTCGCACTATCTCCCACAATTGCCCCCCTCACTGCCGACAGCTTCGGCCGATGTGGATGTTAGGTGGACTGACAGCTAGCAAATCGCCAGCTCGCACCAAGCTTGCAGAAGCTTATCGCTAGCCTCGCCAAGCACGGGGGGTTCATGGGTAACTTTTCCTTGCGCGCACCATGGCTACCTGTTGGTAACTTCCGCATCGACAGTCGCGCCGGGCTTCCAGGCGGTTTCCCGCCCGCCACAGTCATACGCGGCGTAACCAATAGCGTCCGAAACGCCTCACGTTATCACGCAGAGTGCTAGTGCGTCAAATGACACGTGTCACTCTGACGCTTACATAGTGCATAATGGCCGTATGCCTGATGGCACCAGGAGGGGTCATGCTGAATGGCTGTATGCCTGATGGCACTAGGAGGGGTCATGCTTATCTTCGTCTTGGGTGCGCTGCTCGGCGTTCTCGCAGGTGGAACACTGTGCGTCTACTACCTCCGCGCTGCGATCGCGGACGACATCGGCCCGAAACTCCAGCGGATGCATGCTGACATCGACCCGCAGCTCCGCCGGATGCAAAACCAGCTCGACAACATCGAGTCCGCCCTCAACCTCGCCCTGGCCACACGGTACGCGGAGCTCAGTCAGCTTGCCTGGCCTCCCGTGATCCCGACGCCCAGGGCGGATGACGAAGGCCGCCGCTAGCCGACGCCGCGCGCCCTGCCCGTAGTGCAGGACCCTTCAGCACGGGGGCACTTCAGGACCGGGCGCGGCGCCAGACGACGGACTCCCAGGGGCGGAGCTTCACGTCGGGCGGCGGCTGGACAGGGGCGTCGCCGCCTAGGCTCGTCAGCACGACCGAAGCGTCCGCCCAGTCGCCGTCCAGGGGCAGGCCGACGCTGAGCACCTCTGCGGAGAAGTTGGCCGCGACCAGGAGCTCGGCGTCGTCAGTACGGCGCAGGAACGCCCAGACCGACGGGTGGTCCGGGAGCAGCAGCTCGAACTCGCCGTCGGTGACCACGGGGTCGGCGCGGCGCAGGGCGATGAGCCGCCGGTAGTGCTCGAACACCGAGCCGGGGTCGCCGACC
>JBKQQQ010000702.1:0-3906 GCA_052144275.1 Streptosporangiaceae bacterium | reverse complement strand
GAATCGCGGCGCGCGATTCTCGCCGCAGGCAACCCCCGCCCCATTCAGGACGGCGGCTCCGCAGGCGACAGCGACTCACCGGAGGACGCCGGCACGTCCGCTACCGCCGAAGACGCGCTATGGCTCGCGCTATGCATAGCTCCCGGAGAAGGGACAGAAATCAGCGAACTCATGCGCATAACCGGGATGAAGCGCACCAAGCTATACCGGCACCTCCGGGAGCACGCCGAAGCCGGCCGCGCCGTCCAGGTCAGCCGGGGACGCTGGCGCGCGCGGACCACCGAGGAGCCGTCACCGTGAGTGATCGTCCCGCCGGTCGTCCCGTCCCGCCCCTCGCGCGCGCGTCTGCACGTAAACGCGCGTACACAGGCAACGGGACGAACGATGGGACGAGCACGGAACGTTGCATCCCCGCACAGCAACCCGCCATGAGCGACGAGGACCGGGAGGCTATCCGGGAAGCCGGCGCGGAAGACGCGCGGCGCTCCCGAGCCGAGCACGGATTTCCCGAGCGAATAGAAGATCCCGCAGCGGTCGCGATGCTCGCCGCGATCCTACGCGACATAGCCGCACCCAGGCCACCGAGCGAAAGCACAAGCCATGAAAGGGACCCGGCGAGATAAGCCAGAAAAGCGGCGGAGACGATCACCGAGACCGTCTCCGCCGCTCTTTCGTGCCGGGAACCTAAATACGCCCGTCGAATTCGACGCGCTGCCGCAGGACCGCCATTTCGCGTTCGCGGCGGATGGCCTTGTCCTTGATGTTGCTCGCCGGGTTGGATGCCGCACCGGGGGGAAGCGGCTTGATCATGACCCGGTGCAGCACCGCGCGGATCGCGGCGCGCCTGCGATCGGTATTCCACGATTCCCACGCATCGCGGACCCGCTCCGACGGGGGAATGTCGCTCATCACCGTGGCCGATCCGGTCAGCCGGTCGTATTCCCGCCGCGCGGCGCTGATGTCGTCCTCAGTGCGCTGCCGGATATCGAGCCAGTCGGCCCGGTCAATGACCCGGCTGGAATAATCACGCCGGGCCTCTTCGCGTCGTTCCTGGGCGTCCCTGATCTGCTCCAGCAGTTCCGCCCGGCGCGGCGCGTGATGGTCTTCCCCCTCGCGCAGCGCTTCTTGCACGCGCGGGGATTCCAGCGCATCCAGCACCGCGCCGGTCACGTATTCCTCCAGCAGCCCGGCCTTGATCGCTGTCCCGCCGCATCCCTTCGGCCCGACCACGCACGCATACGAATCCGCGCGGCGCTGCCCATACCGCCGGTAATGCAACCCCCGGCCGCACTTCGGGCAGGTCGCGATGCCGGACAGCAGATGCGCCGGGGCGCGCACCACGTGCTTACGCCGCGCCGGGTCCGCGAACAGCTTGACCAGCCGCTCATGGGTGTCGGTGTCGATGATCGCCGGTCATTGCGTGGCCGGGTACTTCTTGCCCTGCCATTCCATCAGTCCCGCCAGCCGCGCCGAGGTCAGCGTGCCGACAATCGACGTCGGCCACCACTGCTGCGCGGCTACCGGCTTGATCCCCCGCGCGGTCCAGTCCCGCGCGATCGACCCGACCGATTCGCCGTGCTCCAGCACCCGCATGGCCGCATCCCGGATCGCGTCCGCCTCGACCGGGTTGATTTCCTCCCGCACGATGTGCCGCTTCTTCGGATTCGGCTCATCCGGATTAGCGTAAATGCGGGTATACCCGAACCACCGCTGCCCGCCGCTCAGCCGCCGGCCCCTGCGCGCCTCCCGGTCCTGGGCCTCGCGGACCCGCGCGCTCTTGACCGCTAGCTGGCCGAGGGCGATGCGCTCTGGTGCCGGGTGCTGGCGGTATTCCGTAGCCAGGTTTCGGCAACGGCGGACCTTCCGGCTGACGAGGCTTCCTGGTCAATCGGCGACAAGCAACTATCGAAACGGCGGCGGCACGTGACATTGGGGTGCCAGGTAGTACAGCCGTTCGCACCGCCATTTCTGGGGTAGCTCCCGAAGGTGCGGGTGGGCAATCGCCCGGGCGTGCCTAGTAGCTTGATGCACGGTGACTGTGGCGATCTGCCCGACATCGACGGTCCCCATCGACGTGACCCGCTCCTCTGGGCAGGCCAGCAAGCGGGTCCTGCGGCGCTACGCCTCACCCCGGCTGGGGTGAGGCGGCAGACATGTCGGCGGCCGAGGATGGCAGCTGTCGTAACCCCAAAGGCCGGTGCGTGGATCATCAAGCTGTCTGCCGCGGTCTCGACGTCTCACGGCTAGGAGGAGAGCATGATGGCCCATTACCCCAACATTAGTGATCACGGGTTGATCGGAGATCTGCAGACAGCCGCGCTCGTGACGACGGACGGCACCGTGGACTGGTTCTGCTGTCCCCGCTTCGACTCGCCCAGCGTGTGCGCGTCCTTGCTCGATGCGGACCACGGCGGCTACTTCCGCGTCGGGCCCGACCGCGACGATTACGTCAGCAAGCAACTTTACTTCCCGGACACCGCCATGCTCATCACCAGGTTCATGACCCCGGACGGCGTCGGTGAGGTCTGCGACTTCATGCCCGTCGAATCAGGGGCAGCGACCGACCGGCACCGGCTCGTGCGGCAGCTGCGGGTGGTCCGCGGCACCATGCGGTTCGTGATGGACTTCCAGCCGCGGTTCGACTACGCGCGCCAGCCGCACAAGCTGGAGCTGTCCGAGGACGGTGCCGTGTTCCAGGCAGACGGCATGCAGCTGACGCTGCACACGGTCGGCACGCCAGGCACAGCGCTGCGGGATCAGGGGGTCACGATAGAGCGCCACGGTGACGGGCTGCGGGCGGCCCGGACGCTGCGGGAAGGCCAGACCGGCGGCGTCGTGCTCGAGACGATGGGCGGCCAGCCCCGCCGGCTGCCGCCAGAGGAGGTCCAGCACCTAGCAGACGAGACCGTCCGCTTCTGGCGCGGCTGGCTGCACCGTTCGTCCTACACCGGCCGCTGGCGGGAGATGGTGGCGCGCTCGGCGATGACGCTCAAGCTGATGACCTACGCGCCGACCGGCGCGATCGTCGCCGCTCCCACCGCTGGACTGCCCGAGCAGGCCGGCGGCGAGCGCAACTGGGACTACAGGTACACCTGGATCAGGGACGGCTCATTCTCCATCTACGCGCTGCTCGGACTCGGCTTCATTGAGGAGGCAGCCGCCTTCGGCGGCTGGCTGCGGGACCGGGCCGACCAGTGGGCGGGCGACATCGGCCGCCCCCTGAAGATCATGTACCGCGTCGACGGCAGTTCCGATCTTGCCGAGGAGACCCTCGACCATTTCGAGGGTTGGCGCGGTTCGCGGCCGGTGCGCATCGGCAACGGCGCCGCCGACCAGTTGCAGCTCGACATCTACGGCGAGGCGATGGACGCCATGTACCTCGCCGACACCCAGGGCCTGCAGCCGGCGCACCAGGGCTGGCGGGACATCGCCCGCATGATCGACTGGGTGTGCGACAACTGGGACCAGCCGGACGAGGGCATCTGGGAAACGCGCGGGGGCCGCAAAGACTTCACCTACGGCCGGTTCCAGATCTGGGTCGCGCTGGACCGGGCCACCCGGATGGCAGCGCGCCGGGCCCGCCCGGCGAACGTGCAGCGGTGGACCACCGAGCGCGACCGCGTCTACAACCAGATCATGGATCAGGGCTGGAACCCCAAGACGCGCGCGTTCACGCAGGATTACAGCAGCGAGCTGCTTGACTCCTCGCTGCTGATGATGCCGCTACAGGGCTTCGTGGCGCCCCGCGATCCGATGTGGATCTCGACCCTGGAGGCCATGGACCGCGAGCTTGTGTCTGACAGCCTCGTCTACCGCTACAACCCCGCTGCCTCACCTGATGGGCTGGCCGGTGACGAGGGCACCTTCTCCCTGTGTACCTTCTGGTACGTCGAAGCCCTGGCGCGC
>JBKQQQ010000701.1:0-4419 GCA_052144275.1 Streptosporangiaceae bacterium | reverse complement strand
CTACCCATGTACGCGGCCCAGGACTTCTTTGAGGTTGACCCAGGCTGCGTGGTTGTCCAGGGATGGGGCGAAGTTGCCTTGGTGGCTGTTCTGCGGTGGCACATGAGCGGATACCCCGCGCTACATGAGATCGCTGGAGTGATGACTGCGAGAGGTGGCGTAGTAGCCGTGAACACCGCTGGTCGGAGCGCCAATAGCAATGGGCTCGACATCGTGCCCTTGAGAGTGGCAGGTAACTTCTTTAGGAGGGTCGAATCTAGCCGCGGCTGTCACTACGGAAGGTGCACGTTCTGCACGAGACCACCGGGCGATCCGCGTGCGTGGCAGAGACTTCCGCTGGCACGGGTTGAGGCAGACATGCGTACCTTGACGGCCCTCGGTGTATCGGTCTTCACCTTCGCCGATGAAGATTTTTTCGGCGACGATATGGATGGGGCTCTCGCGGTCAACCGTATCGTATCGGAGACCGGCAATATGACATACAGCGTGTCGCTTAGAGCGGACAACATCTGGCCGGTTGGCGGCGGAGCGGAGGCGCTTGCGGCCAGGAAGTCCGAGCTCTTCGAGTTGCGAAAGGGTGGCCTCCGGAAAGTCTTCATAGGGCTTGAGTCGCTGTCAGATTCACAGTTGAAGAGATACGGTAAGGGTATAAACGCCGAGACATCGGCAATGGCAGCGAAATTGATCCTTGATTGTGATATTGATGTTGAGCTCGGATTCATTCCGTTTGATCCGCTGACGACTGTAACGGAACTCGCGGAGAACGTCAATGCCCTTCGCAGGACCGGGCTCTGGAGCGCAGTTGGTAATATTTTCGTCGAACTCCGTATGCAAATGGGCAGCCCGCTCATGCGCTCGAAGCGGCTTGAAAACCTTGTGACGTCTTTCGATAAAGAGATGATGTCATGGGATTGGGAGTTTGCTGATAGCGATGTAGCGGAAGTTCACAGACTATGCATGTCGTGGTGGTCGAGCGTAAATGGCAGTTATTGGGCAATTCGGAATATTGAACGGACTTTGCTATCACCAGTTGCCCGGGTTGCCGAGGTCAGTATCCGGCAGGCATCGGTCGAGGTGCTCGAGGCGGCGATTTACTCGGTCATTGCCGACAAAACTGATGAATTTGCTGATTGCGTCGCCGAAGCGAACCGGCGATGTGCGGAGGCGGCGCTCGCTGTCGTGCGGAATATGAGCGCGGCTGCGGTCTATCCGCAGGCGCTTGTCGAGGAGCTTGTGCGATCAATTGATGGAGCTGTGCCGTTCGGTGATGTCGACGGGATGATGGTCTGACCCGATTCCGCGGCCACGAATCCGTCTTCGAGCCCATAGTCGGTGAGAAAGCTGAGATAACGAAAATGGGCCACGTCCCGTGAGCGTACGTCGGCCGGACGCCGAGGTACAGCTCGCGGTGGCAGGGTACGTTCGAAAGAGCCGGGCCGTAGCACTGGAAGGAGGCGGCATGTCCGAGTTGTCCGAGTTGTCCGGACGTGACATGCGGATCCTCGCGTTCGAACGGCGCGGGTGGCGGTCGCCCGGTGTCAAGGAGCAAGTCATTGCCGAGGTGCTCGACATCCCGGCCACCTGGTACTACCAGCTGCTGAACGAGCTGATCGACAGGCCGGAGGCGCTCGCGTTCGACCCAGTGCTCGTCAAGCCCCAGCGCGCCCGCCGCCAGCGCGTTCGTTCCTCCCGGTCGAAGGGCCGTCCCGCATGACGCACCCGCTGCGGTCGCGCACCCCTGAGGGCCAAGCCGGACTCGAGGCGCTGCTGGCCGGCCCGCAGCAGGCCCTGATCGCCATGGACTTCGACGGCACGCTGGCGCCGATCGTGCCTGACCCGCGGGCCGCCCGCGCCCACCCCGGCGCGGTGCCCGTCCTGGCCAGGCTGGCTAAGGCGGTCGGGACGCTCGCGGTCATCAGCGGCAGGCCCGCCGCGGAGGCGGTCGCCTACGGCGGGCTCGAGGCCGTGCCCGGCATCATCGTGCTCGGCCACTACGGCTGGCAGCGCTGGCAGGACGGCGCGCTGACCGGGCCGGACGCGCCGCCCGCGGTCGGGGCCGCCCGCGAGGCGCTGCCAGGCGTGCTCAGCCGGGCAGGCGCCCCGGACGGTACCTGGGTGGAGGACAAGGGCCATGCCCTGGCCGTGCACACCCGCCGGGCGGCCGATCCAGATGCGGCGCTGCGCGTGCTGCGAGGCCCGCTCGGCGAGCTCGCCGCGCGGCTGGGGCTGGCGGCAGAACCTGGCCGGATGGTGATCGAGCTGCGTCCGCCAGGCGTCGACAAGGGAACCGCGCTGGCCGACCTGGCCCGCGAGCGTGCGGCCGATCCGGTCATCTTCTGCGGCGATGATCTCGGCGACCTGCCCGCCTTCGCTGCCGTGCGCGCGCTG
Organism: Streptosporangiaceae bacterium; assembly: GCA_052144275.1. Taxonomy (GTDB): domain Bacteria; phylum Actinomycetota; class Actinomycetes; order Streptosporangiales; family Streptosporangiaceae; genus Palsa-504. Next base: position 2,031 of record JBKQQQ010000701.1, on the reverse strand, counting down.
CGGGCGGAAGGAATCGGGGGCTGTGCCGTGGCCAGCGCCAGCGCCGAATCCCCGCAGGTCGCAGCCGTGGCCGACCTGGTCGTGGACGGGCCCGAGGGCATCGTAGACCTGCTCGCGGCCCTCGCCGCCGCGCTGGGCCTGTGAGGGGACGTACGGCACGCACCGATGATCGTTCGGCAAGAAAGATGCCTTGACCTGAACGGGTCGGGGGTTACGCCCCGGGACCCCCCGGGGGCTACGGGCGGCCGGACCCCCACGTCGGCGTTACCTGTTGAGCGAGGCCAGCTGGCCGCCCAGCCAGCGGGCGGGCGGGCTGGCGGCGGCGGCGACGGCCAGCGCGGCGCTGTGGCCCTGGCGCTCGGCGTCCGACATAGTCAGCGCCTGGTGGAGGGCCGCGGCGGTCTCGCTGATGTCGTAGGGGTTGACCAGCAACGCGTGGTCGCCGAGGGTCGCGGCGGCGCCCGCCTCGCGGGACAGCACCAGCGCGCAGCCGCGCTGCGACAGCACCGGGCCTTCCTGCGCCACCAGGTTCATGCCGTCCCTGATCGGGTTCACCAGCAGCACGTCGGCCACCGCGCAGGCGGCCAGCGACTGCGGGTAGTCGTCCCTCACCCCCAGGATCAGCGGATTCCAGTCCGGCGTGCGGAACTCCTCGACGATCTCCTGCGCGATCTGCTGCACCTGGTCGGTGTAGGCGCGGTACTCGGGTATCGCGGACCTGGACGGGTAGGCGAAGGCCAGGTGGAGCACCCGGCCGCGCCATTCCGGCCGGGTGGCGAGCAGCTCGCGGTACGCGGCCAGGCCGCGCACGATGTTCTTGGACAGCTCGGTCCGGTCCACCCTGACGATCAGCTTCCTCCCGCGGGCCACCTGGTTGATCGCGGCGACGTACGCCTGGACGTCATCGGCCGCCGCGCGGGCGCGCAGCGCGGGGGCGTCCACGCCGAGCGGATGCACGCCCAATTCGGTGAGGTGCCCCCGGTAGACGACCTGCCCGACCGTGTCCGCGGGGCCGGGGCGGCTCACCTCGGCGCCCAGGATCGCCTCGCAGCAATCGAGGAACGCGTTAGCCCACCGCTCGGCGTGAAAGCCCAGGTGATCCGCGCCAAGCATGCCATCAAGCAGGGCCCGGCCCACCTCGCGGGGCAGCAGCCGGTAATAGTCGGGCGGCGCCCAGGAGGTGTGCGAGAAGTGCGCCACGCCAATGTTGCTGGCGGCTTCACCCAACCTTTCCCGCAGCAGCCGCGGGGCCAGGCTGAGGTGGTAGTCCTGGATCAGGGCGCGGACGCCTGCCGAGGGCGCCTGCTCGCTCCCGGCGCCCGCCGCCAGGGCCTCCTCCGCCAGCGCATCGGCGAATGCCTGGTTGTAGGCCAGGTAGGATTCCCAGTCGCGCCGGAACTGCTGGCCGAACAGCGGCCGGTTCGGGGTGTCGAACAGCATGTGGTGGACGAACCACAGGGTCGAGTTGGCCACGTTGTTGTACGCGCGGTGGAAGGTGTCGCGCGGGATGTCGAGCATCCGCACGGGAACATCGCCGACGATCGGGGTGCCCTGGGCGTTCAGGGTGGCCGGCGGGTCCGCAGGGTCCTCGGAGCCGGCGCCCCACTGGTGGGCGGCCGCGCGGTCCGCGTCGGTGACCGCCGCGCAGATCCAGATCACCTCGGCTTGCTCCGCCACCGCTGCTACCCCCGGGGTCATCCCGGTGATCAGGCCGCCGCCGCCGCGCCGAATGATCGGCGCGCCATCGGCGCCAAGCCAGTGGGAAATCGGCCCGCGGTTAGACGCCACAAGAACCCGTTGCTTCACACCCGGCAGGCTAGTGCCAAGGGGGTCCGAGGGGGATGGGTCCCCCCCGGACGCGGGGGGGGGTCCGGGGAGTCGTCCCCCCGGACTGGCACTGGTACTCTTATCCCGTTTGGACACAACTGAATAACGCTCATCCAGAGGGGTGGAGGGATCGGCCCTGCGAAGCCCCGGCAACCTAGCGCGTATGCATGCCCGTCGTGAACGGCGAGGCGCGTGACATGGTGC
>JBKQQQ010000700.1:0-5261 GCA_052144275.1 Streptosporangiaceae bacterium | reverse complement strand
GCGGCCCTATCGGCGACGACGCGGTGCCCGCCCGGACCGTCGCCGCTACCGGTTGAGGAGGAAGCCCGCATGACCACCACCCCGCTGACCGTCCTGGACCTCGTCCCGATCTCGTCCGGGTCGAACGCGACCCAGGCGCTGCGGAACAGCATCGACCTGGCCCAGCAGACCGAACGGCTCGGCTACACCCGATACTGGTTCGCCGAGCACCATCTCAACCCGGGGGTGGCCGGCACCTCCCCGGCCGTGGTGCTGGCGCTGACCGCGGCCGCGACGTCCACGATCCGGCTCGGCTCCGGGGCGGTGCAGATGGGGCACCGCACCGCCCTGGCCACCGTCGAGGAGTTCGGCCTGCTCGACGCCCTGCACCCGGGGCGCTTCGACCTCGGCCTGGGCCGCTCCGGCGGCCGGCCACGTGAACCCCGGGCACCCGCGCTGGCCGGCGGCGGCCGCGCGGCCACCGTGACCGGCGGCCGGACCCCGAACGGGCTGCTCATCCCGCCGCGGTTCTCCTTCCAGCACCTGCTCGGCTCGCCCCGGTTCGCCATGCAGAAGACGCTGCTGCAGCTGCCGCACGCGGAGCCGCAGAATTACACCGAGCAGGTCGCCGACGTGCTGGCTCTGCTCGCCGGAACTTACCGCTCCCCGGAGGGGGAGGAGGCCCACGTGGTGCCCGGCGAGGGCGCGGCGGTGCAGGTCTGGATCCTCGGCAGCAGCGGCGGTGAAAGCGCCGAGGTCGGCGGCCAGAACGGCCTGCGCTTCGCCGCGAATTACCACGTCAGTCCGGCCACCGTGCTCGAGGCGGTGGACGGCTACCGGGCCGCGTTCCGGCCTTCCGCGGTCCTCGGCCAGCCCTACGTCAGCGTGTCAGCCGACGTCGTCGTGGCCGATACCGAGGCCGCGGCCCGTGAGCTGGCCACCGGCTACGGCCTGTGGGTGCGCAGTATCCGCACCGCCGAAGGCGCCATCCAGTTCCCCACCCCCGAGCAGGCCCGCCGCCACGTCTGGAGCGACGCAGACCGCGAGCTGGTCGCCGACCGCATCGACACCCAGTTCGTCGGCACCCCGGGCCAGGTCGCGGACCAGCTGGAGCGTCTCCGCGACGCCACCGAAGCCGACGAGCTGATCATCACGACCATTACCTACGACCACGCTGACCGTGTCCGTTCTTACCAGCTGCTCGCCGAGGAGTGGGCCCGACGATGACCCCGCCCGCCGCGCGGCAGGCTAACGTGCCCGCGCTCCGATGAACCTCGCCCAGAAGAGCTGCGGCTGGCGGCCTCCTGCGCCTGAGCGCACTGGACGGCGGGCAGCGTTCGCCTTCCGGCGCCGCCCTTGCTCGATCCACCCGGGTATCAGCTCCGGGTCCGCCCCGGCATCCCGCCGTTACCCTCCTGGCGGCGACGCCAGCGCTCTTCCATTCGCTCCATCATCCGGGCCCGCCTGGTCTGCCCGAGCTGGCGCTTCGCGCCCTTCGCCGTCTTGGTCCCCGCCCTGGAACGCGCGGACCGGACCCTGGCCGCGTACCGCCGCCAGCTGACCACCGCCCACACCAGGGACAGCAGCACGATCACCACGCCGGCCGCTTCCAGGTAGACACGGTAGGTGACCGCCCCGGCCGACAGCAGCCCAACGCCAATCACGACCCCGAGCAGGGCCCGTATGAGCTTGCGCTCATAGCGCACCCGCGGATCGCTGGCCCGCATGAGACGCCCGAACTTCGGATCATCCCTGTACAGCGCCTGCTCAATCTCCTGCAGCTGGCGCCGCTCGTCTTCTGGGAGCATGACGCCTCCCAAGTAAAACCTTGCGCCGAGCATGTGTTCGGTAGTTACCTCATATACCCGTTCGTCTTCTGAGGGGTTAGAGACGAAGGTCCTAGGAGTCCAGTCTGAAGGTCTCCCCCACGGAGAATTCCTCGAGAACCCCGGCTACCCCGGCCAGCAAGTCACCCCGCCCGGCCGCCCGCGAGCGCGCGGAACTCGGCCACCGCGGCGGTCTCCTCGTCCTCGCCCAGCTCGCGCCACGCGGCGATCTGGGCGGTACGGTCAGCGTGCTGGCTCATACGCCACGCCCACGCGCTGAAATCCCGACCTGATCGTGGCCGCGACGGCCCGCTGTCCGTCCTCCCGGACCAGCCCGATCGCGGCGGCCGCGTCCGTCAATGCCTGCCCGGCCGCGCCCGCATCAAGTTCGCCGTCAGCGACCAGCTCACCCATCCGTAGGCTGGCCCAGAACAGCAGCCGGTTCCGTTCACCGCGCTGCGCGGCCAGCAGGCGCCCGGTAATCCCGTGCAGCCTGGCAGCCGCGCTGCCATGGCCGGTCCCAATGCTGGTCACCGGCACCGGCGGCCCGGCCAGCCGGGCGATCCACCGTGGCAGGACCGGCAGCTGGTCCGGCTCGGACCGGACCACATACCCGGGCGACCCCGGGCAGGTGCCACGGGTTCGCAGTTCGACGGCATGACAGCGCGCCAGCGGGCCCATGCGCACCGGGCAGGCAGGATCGGCCCGGTACCACAGGTGCCACCCGGGAAGGTGCCCGCTGTCCGGGTGGCCCGGCGTGCGCACCGACACGGTGGCGGACAGGTCCACCAGGCCCCCAGCCTGCACCGCCTGGTCGGCCAGCCAGCGCAGCGCGTCGATCAGCGGCGTGCCATCCACCGACGCCGGGGTGTCGATGTCCACCAAGACCAGCTCCCCGTGGCCAAGCAGTTCGCCGCCACGGCGGCGGATATGCCCATCCAGGCCGGGCGTCCAGGGCAGGCCCCGCCGCCGGGTGAGCTGGTACACGTTGCGCTGCGCCCGGTGCCCGGGTACCGGCAGGCCCGCGGCTATGAACGCGCCCGGGGTGACCCGGGCGGGCTCCCGCCGGTCCGGTGCCTGCCTGGGCACGAACATAGCGCCGCGCAGAACCGCCGGCACCACGTACTCCGGGGCGTTCATTCTCCCGTCCCCCATCCTGGCCGCCAGGGTACGTGCGCGAGACCATCACAGCCACAGCGGCTGGCGCATGAATAGGTCCAGAGCCTGATTGCCCCGGCGGCTGCGCACACTGATTGGTGACGCTGAACAGGGCCTGGCTAGCCAGGCCCACAACGGCGGGCGCAAACCTGATCTTGCCGCCGTGGCAGCAAGCGGGGTCTCGCGGACGAATTCCCGCGAGACAACCGCGGTGCCGACCCGGTACCCGGACGCATTCAGTGGGACGTACGTCGGATCGGACCAGGCTCGTGGCCGGGGAACGCTGGCAGGACGACCAGTTTGCGCCCCGCCCTGCATGGGCAGGAAGTCACAGCTTGTAGCCGATCTCACGCAGCAGGCGGTGCCGGCTCGCCACGTCGGCATCGGTCTCCACGCCGACCGGTGGCGATCCGTCGACCACCCCGGCGATACCGCGGCCGTGGTCGGTGCTCGCGATGATGATCTGGACCGGGTTCGCGGTGGCGCAGAAGATCGTGCAGACCTCGGGGACCGCCTTGACCGGGTTCAGCACGTTCACCGGGAAGCCGCCGCTGAGCATGATCACGAACGCGTGCCCGGCGCTGATCGCCTGGGCAGCGGCCACGGCCAATCCGGTCAGCTCGGCGTCATTGCCTGACTTGCGGATGAGACGGGCGCCCGAGGCCTCGCAAAAAGCGATACCGAAGCGAAGATGGGAGCCGACCCCGGCCAGCGCCTCGTGCAGATCCTCGACCGTCTTGATGAAATGCGCCTGGCCGACGATGACATTCACGTCGTCCGGCTTGTCCAGCGCGACCACATCCAGCGATACCGCCATGGCACCTCCCCACGTCCATCGACCATACAACCAGGTGGGCGACCGGTCCCCTGCCCCGGCATGATCGCGCCAGCGGTGCGGCCATCCGCCAGGCCGGGTTCCAGATCGAGCAAAAGGCCCGGATCGCCGTCCGGGAAGCCCAGCTCGGACCATCCGTCCAGCACATCCTCGGCACCGCCAGGCGCGCCTGAACCATCCTGAGCTTCCCGATACGTTCTGGCGCCACCGGGCTCTACGACGATGCCCGATTCCGGGTACGTGCAACACCACCAGCTGCACGGCTCGTAGGCTAAGACGGTGACTGGTCCGCATCTGATGGCAGCTGATCTCATCGAGCTGCACGGCCGCTGCGGGCAGCGGTTCGCAGCGCTGGTCGCGGGGGTAGGCCCGGGACAGTGGCATGACGGCACTCCCTGCTCGCAGTGGGATGTGCGGACGCTGGTCCACCACCTGCTGTACGAGCAGCGCTGGGTGCCGCCGCTGCTGGACGGCCTGAGGATCGAGCAGGTCGGCGACCGGTTCGAGGGCGACCTCATAGGCGAGGACGCCTCAGCATGGCCGGGCTTGCTGGCCTCCTCAATCGAACAGGCGCACGCGGCGGTGGCGCAACCCGGAGCCCTCGACCGGACCGTGCACCTGTCCTTCGGCGACGCCTCCGGGCAGGAATACGTCATGCAACTGACCGCCGACCTCGCCATCCACGCCTGGGACCTCGCCCGGGCCACCGGGCAGGACGACTCGCTCGACCCCGGCGCCGTCACCCTGCTGCTGCCCTGGACCGAGGCCAACGCCGACCTGCTGACAGCATCGGGCATGTTCGGCTCACAGATCGACGCCGGGCCCGATGCCCCCGATGACGTCCGGTTGCTGGGCCTGCTCGGCCGCAGGGCCTGAGCCCGGCCCGCAACCGTCCTGGCGGCGGGCCCGGCCGCAAACCCGCCTCCCGGCTCACCACAACGAGCGCCGCCGGGCCAGCCGACCCACACAGATCACCCAGTCCGGCGCGGCGCCGGCCAGCGACGCGCCGCCACGCCATGAGGTACAGAACAATTGGGCGGATCTCTTGCGCGGGCGTACGAAGACTAACTTGCTCTCCGTGACCGATGACCTCCGTGAGCCTCCGTCCCTCGGCCAGCAGGTCTGCGGCTGCAGAGTGATCACGCGGCCTGGACGTCGTGCCGTACCGTGTCCTTGGCGCTCGATCCTGTCCGCGGCAGAAGCAGGCGTGGTTTGCGCATCGTAACGATGCAGGCCAGTCGGCCCTTTGCTGAGTTGCCCTCGGAAATCACCGGAACGCCGGTTGCGTGAAGAGTATTGCTGCCGCGCCTGCCCGCCGTGGGGGCGCGTCTGCTGAGGCGGCCCGGAGATGCTACGGCGGCAGGTTCAGCATGTCAGGTGCAAGATGGCATTGGTGTGCGCTCTGGCCTGGGCCAGCACGCCGATCGCCTGTGCTGTGGGCAGGACGACCAGGTCGACCTTGC
>JBKQQQ010000699.1:0-5038 GCA_052144275.1 Streptosporangiaceae bacterium | reverse complement strand
CCGGGTGTCATCTTCAAGGACGGGCCATCCGGCCGCCGGGCCGCGCTGGCCTACGGGCCCGATGTCTGGGAGGTCATCAAGTTCCTCCGCGAGATCGATGAGCGCGGGCCCGCCGCGATCGACGCCGCCGCCGAGGTATTCGCGGTCGACACCAGCCGGATCAGCACGGCGATCAGCTACTACGGGGATTACGCCGACGAGATCGACGCGGAGATAACAGACGCCGACGCCGCTTCGGCCCGTGCCGAAGCGGCGTGGCGCGTCCAACAGCAGCTCATCGCATGAACCAGCGGCCTGACGCCAGGCTCCTGCTGGACGAGATGTTCTCTCCCGCCATCGCGGCCGAGCTGTGCGAACGCGGTCACGACGTGATCGCGGTAGCGGACCGGCCTGATTTGCGGGCAAAGTCTGACGAGGAGATATTCGCGTGGGCGAGCGCGGAAAGACGATGGTTGCTTACGGAGAACGTCAAAGACTTCAGGCCGATCATGCTGCGCGTCTTGTCGGCCGGGTCGCCAGGCTGCGGGCTCCTCTTCACCAGTAGCCGGGCCTTCCCCCGGTCCAGGAAGAACCCCGGCCCGCTGATCAACGCGCTGCACGCCTGGCTGACCGACGGGCCGCCAGCTCCGCCTGTAACGGAATCCTGGCTTCTCGGCGTGCCGCTGCTGAAGAGCAGGACGCTTCAGGCAAATGGAGCGAGAAGGTTACGGAGTCCCGCTGGTCGCATAGGGTGACACAGTTTTCGGCACTGACAAGCGACAAGACGACTTAAGCGCACTCCATTCAGGGGTGCGCGAGCCGTCATGTCATGCGGTGCAGTACCTCGACGGTGCCGTTGCTGCCGTCGACCCTGACCCGGTCGCCGGTGTGCAGGAGCATGGTGGCGTTGCCGCATCCGACGACGGCGGGGATGCCGAGTTCGCGGGCCACGATCGCGGCGTGGGACAGTGGCGCGCCGACGTCGGTGACGACTGCGGCGGCGCGGGGGAAGACCGGGGTCCAGCCGATGTTGGTGGCCGTGGTGACGAGGATCTCGCCGTTGCCGAGCTGGGCGGCGTCCTCGGGCGTGCGGAGTACCCGCGCGGTGCCTTCGACCACGCCGGCGGCGCCGGGGAATCCGGTGATCGTGTCGTCCGGCCTGGAGGTATGGGCGCGCTCGTCGTAGTAGTCGCTGCGCCGGTTCGGGTCGGCCGCCCAGCGGGTGGGGTCGAAGCGGCCGCGGATCAGCGCGGGATAGGGCGGCAGCGCCTGGTAGGTCTCGTAGCTGGCCCGTCGGGCGGGCACTTTGGCGAGGGGTGCCGGTTCGCCGCGGAGCAGGTCGACGGTCTCCGGCAACCCCAAGAAGAACAGGTCATCGCCGTGACCGGTGAGCTGCCCGGCGCGCCATACCCAGGTACGCGCTACCCACGCCGACCTTGCGACCTCGGATCTGGCCGCCTCGCGGTCACGGGCGACCGGCGCCCAGCGCGCGATGAGCTTGCGCGCCACGGCCGCCTTCTTGGGGTCCTGGCCTGCCAGTCGCTCCCAGGCCGCGGCGCGTGCCGCTTCCTGGTCTGCCAGCAGCGCGTCGGCGTGGTGCGCGGTGTCGTGCAGGGCGGCGAGCTGGTCGTCGATCCAGGCCGGATCCTCAGCAGGTCGCGGGATCGACAGCTCCACCTCGTGGGAGCCGCGGTGTCCGTACTGGCGGGCGAAGGTGTCCCGGTCGATCTCGCCCCGGGCGAGCCGGGCCAGGCCGGTAACCGGGCCGAGACTGGCCAGGGGGGTGCCCCCGGCCTGCTGGCCGGAGAGCAGCAGGGCCGAGTCGGCCTCGCCGACCAGCGTCGCCAGCTTGCGGGGAACGGACAGCAGCGTGGTGCCGTGCGCCACCGCGGCGGAGAGCATGTCGCAGGCCTCTTCGACCAGCGGCCGGACCTTCGCTGGCCACAGGCTGGCCAGCGCCGCGGCGTCGGCGGTCTGCTCGATCTCGGCGCGCAGCCGTTGGCAGCGGCCCGGCGCGCCGGCGAGGAACTGCGGCATCCGCTTCTGGCTGGCGCGGACTCTGCGCAGCATCGCGACCGTCGCGGGCACCATCAGCCGGACGGTCTTCCAGCGAGGAAGCCGCGGACGCGGGATCTCCTTGATCGGCGGCAGCTTGCCCAAGACCGGGCCAAACAGTGCGGCGAACCGGCGCGGCGAGATGCCGGCCAGGGCCTCCAGCGAGATCGACATGCTCACGTTCGCGTAGAAGCGTCCGCCGATCCGCCCGTAGCCGCAGTAACCGGGCAGGCTCGGCGGGAAGGTCATCCGCGACATGAGCAGTTCGACGAACGACCAGGTAGCGGGCGTCATGACGTCGGGGAGGGCCTCGCCGAGGTTGCCGTTGCTCCACAGGTAGTCCCCGGCCAGGCTGTCGTTCCACTGTTCGCCAGGCCCGGCGGCGGGGCGAGAAGCAGGAGTGGTGATCGGCCGGGCCTGGACCACGGACAGCTCGCCTGCGGCGAGCGCCCACTCGATGTCCACCGGCTCGTCATACAGCTTTTCGATCGCCAGGCCGACCCAGGCCAGCTCGCCCGCCTGGGCCGCGGAGAGCACCGCCGCTGAACGCAGATCGGCCGGCGTGCCTGTCGCCCGGGTGGCCGTGCCGTCGGCCACGGTCATCATCTCCTTGCTGCCCACCTGGTAGCTGACGAGCGTCCCCGACGCCCGGTCGATGACCGCGACGTCGGGGGTGACGTCGCCGGCGACGACGGACTCGCCGAGGCCCCAGTTCGCGCTGACGACCACCTTGTCGTGTGCGCCGTCGAGCGGGTCGATGGTGAACATGACACCGGCAGCCTCCGCCAGCACGAGCTGCTGCACGACGACGGCGATGCTCACCTCGCCAGGCTCGACGCCACAGCGAGCGCGGTAACCGATGGCCCGCGCCGACCATAGCGATGCCCAGCACCGCTTGACCGCGTCGAGCACGGCCGCCTCGCCACGGATGTTGAGGTACGTGTCGTGCTGCCCGGCAGCGGACATGCCGGGAAGGTCCTCCACTGTCGCCGAGGACCGTACCGCGACTGGCACGTCGTCGCCGAGGCAGGCGTAGGCCCCGGTGATCGCGGCTGCCGTCGGGGCCGGCACGGGCTGGCCGGCGAACAGATCACCGATGCGCGCGGCGGCCGCGTCGAACGTGGCCGCGTCGGACACGTCGACAGCAGACATGGCCGCGAGCACCGGCTCGCGCAGGCCGCCACGACCGATGAAATCCAGGTACGCGCTGGTCGTCACGTGGAACCCTGGCGGGACACGGAACCCGGCGCGTGCGAGGCGGGCTAGCGAGGCGCCCTTGCCTCCGGCCACCCCGGGCGCGGCGCCCCGGTCGTCCAGAGCCATCACCAGCGGCACCTGAGCATCCACGAGATACCTCCTGCTTCTATGCCTGGTGGAGTCTCCCGGTCACCGCCGGATTCCGAGGTCGAAGAGGCGCACCAGCTCCTCGGCGTAGGCCCCGAGGTCGGTACCAGGGTCGTCACGTAGCCGCATGACCATGGCGTGGGTGATCGCGGAGCGCATCACCCCGCCCACCACCCCCACGTCGAAATCCCGGAGCTCCCCGTCGCGCTGCCCCTGACGCAAGATGTCCTCAACCGAGGGCTCCGGTGCCTGGAGGGGCATCGTCGCGATGAGCGGCCGCCCGTCGGCGGAGGTGGCATTGAAGGCGATCTCGATGACGGCCACGTGCAGGCTCCGGTGCTCTACCACGTAGTCCGCCGTTCCTGTCAGGTAGGCCCGAAGCTTGTCGGAAACGCTCGTCGCCCCGGCCATGCGGGACTCCATGAACTTCGCGTAGGTGGCCAGAGCGGTGCGGAGCACCTCGCCCATGAGCCCCTCTTTGTCCGAGAAGTGGTAAGAGACGACACTCTTCGCGACCCCGGCCCGTCTGGCGATCTCGGCCATCGACGCGTCGGCGTAGCCCACCTCGGCAATGGCCTGCGCCGCGCACTGGGCGATCTGGGCGCGCCGGGCCAGGTCGGTGAACGTGCGCCGGCCGTCGGACGCCTTGGTTCTCATAGCAGTCCATAAGGTTAGAACGATCGATCGAAACATAGTACGCTCGATCTAGAGCCCAGCGAAAGAGCCCAACCCTACAAGCCAGCCGCCGCAGGTAATCCGCACGGTCAAACGGCCGCTTCTCGGCCAGGGCGTTCCAGACGGCCTCGGTCACCGGACCCATGATCAGGTGCATCACGTTGTGCCAGTCGTAAGCGCCGGGTAAAGGTATTGATCAAGCGATCAGCGAGAGCACCGTGAGGCAGGAGACCGGGGAGCAGCCACAGCATGGAAGCAAGCGAGGGCACGGCGGGCGCACAGCCGACGGGCAGCTCCACCAGGCAGCCCGCCCCCGACGAGCGCTACCACCCGTGCCCGGCTGGGCGGCACTGGGGACCGAACGGTGCGGCAGGCGTGCTGCCGTGGACAGTGACACCGGACGGGCGTGCCTGGGTGCTGCTGAGTCACCGCTCCCCGCACGTGCAGGCGGGCGGCACCTGGTCCACGTTCGGCGGCGCCATCGACAGCGGCGAGACGCCGTGGCACGCGGCCGTCCGCGAGACCAGCGAGGAGATCGACGGGATCGACGTGTGCCTGGGCGTCGTCGCCGCCGAGCTGGAGGTCCCGTGCGAGCACGGCTGCGGGTGGACTTACACCACCTTCGTGGTGCGGATCAAGAACACCGAGGCGAGCTACCTGCCCACCGCCCAGGTCGCTTCCGGTCACGCGGCATGGGAGACGGCCGGGCTGGCGTGGGTGCCAGCCGAGCAAGTCTCTGACCATCCCGGCCTGCACCCGGGGCTGCGCGCCGCCTGGCCGACGCTGCGAGACGCCGTCCGCCGAGGTAGCGAAGCGAGTGACACCCGCTAGGCGACAACCGCGGGACCGTCGACGACAGGCGCGGAGGAATGGTCGCTGATCACGGCGGCGACCGCGTCCGGATCGTCAGGAGTGATGAACGGCAGGATGCCGTGGCCGGTGTCGAGTATCAGCGCTTTCTTCTTGCCCGGTCGGCTCGGATCCA
>JBKQQQ010000698.1:0-15792 GCA_052144275.1 Streptosporangiaceae bacterium | reverse complement strand
GCCTGCGGGCCGTCGCACAGCGCGGACTCCGGCTGCGGGTGGACGTCCACGATGATGCCGTCGGCGCCGACCGCGATCGCGGCCCTGGACAGCGGCAGGACCAGGTCCCGGCGGCCGCCGGAATGCGACGGGTCCACGATCACCGGCAGGTGCGACAGCCGCTGCGCGACCGGGACCGCGCTGATGTCCAGGGTGTTCCTGGTGGCCTTCTCGAACGTGCGGATGCCGCGCTCGCACAGCACGATGTCCAGGTTGCCGCGCTGGGCGATGTACTCGGCGGCCATCAGCCATTCCTCGATGGTGGCGTTCATGCCGCGCTTGAGCATGACCGGCTTGCCCACTCCGCCGACCGCCTGCAGCAGCGGGAAGTTCTGCATGTTGCGCGTGCCCACCTGCAGCATGTCCGCGTAGCTGGCGACCAGGTCCACGTCGGCCGGGTCGACCACCTCGGTCACCACGGGCAGGCCGGTGGCCTGGCGCACTTCGGCGAGGATCTTCAGCCCGGTCTCGCCGAGCCCCTGGAACGCGTACGGTGAGCTGCGCGGCTTGTAGGCGCCGCCGCGCAGCAGCGACGCGCCCGCCGCCCTGGCCATCAGCGCGGAGGCCAGCGTCTGCTCGGCCGTCTCGACGGCGCACGGCCCGGCGATGACGGTCAGCGTGTCCGGCCCGATCGGCACGCCCGCCACCCGGATCACCGAACGTTCCCGGTGGTGCTCCCGGCTCACCAGCTTGTACGGCGCGGAGATCCGCACCACGTCGCTAACCCCGGGCATGCCCCGCAGGTTCAGCGTGTCCAGGTGGTCGACGTCACCGACCAGGCCGACGATCGTCCGCGACATGCCGCGGCTCACGAAGGCGCCGCCGCCCGCCGCCCGTACCCGGTCGACGACGCCGTCGACTTCGGTTTCTCCGGCCTCCGCCGCCATCACCACGACCATCTCGTCCGCCTCCAGTCATAAAGAAAACCCCGGGCCAGGAGGCCCGGGGTTCTCGTTAAGTCGCTTCCGTCAGCGCAAGGTCTGGCGGGCGACCGTCCCGAACCCGGGCCGGTAGCCAAACCAAAACCAGAACTGCTGACGCATGACGAACATGGTAGCGCATGCCGTCAAGGGCTTCAGGCCGTCGCGCAGCAAAGCTGGATCGCTTCCGCGCCGACGCTTCCATACCCGGGTCAGTAGCCGACGTCGAGGACGATGGTGCTGCCGCGCGGCGCCTGGCTGACTGGGCTGAAGTCGAACACCTTGTCAAACGGGCCGTACCTGTTCACCTGGACCTGGAATCCGGCGCTCTGCAGCACCTGGGTAGCCTGTTCCACCGACATCCCGATCGGGTCGGGCACGGTGACTATCTGTGGACCGGTGGACACCGTGACGACCACGGTCTGCCCCGGCAGGAACGTCGCGCCGGGCGCAGGCTGCTGGCCGGTGATGGTGCCCTGAGGTTGCTGGCTGTTGTTGTCCGGCTGCTGCTGCAGCGTAACGTCATGCTGACCCGCCCACTGACTGGCCGTCTGGTAGCTCATCCCGACGAAGTTGGGCAGCGGCGGGCTCCCGGCGACCAGGATCGTGACCGTCTTGGTTTGCGGCCAGGTCGTGCCCGCGGGTGGCTTGGTGCCGATCACCGTCCCGACCGGAGCGTTCGCGCCGACCTTCTCCGTCGTGGGGACAAGATGCACGCGCTGCAGCGTGGCCTGCGCGGCGGCCAGCGTTTCGCCCTGCACCTTGGGCACCACCGAGGTGAAAGGCCCGTCCGAGACCAGGATGGTGATCGTCGAGCCCTTCGACACCCGCCCCGCCGGGCTGGTGCTGGCCACCGAACCGCTGGGCACCACGTTGCTGTGCACCCGGGCGCCCCGCTTGACGGTGAAGCCGTCGGCGGTCAGGACGGCGGTGGCCTGGGGGACACTGTCCCCAGACACCGAAGGCACCTGCGCGAACCGGCCCGAGGTGAGCCACCAGCCGCCGAGCCCGAGCCCCGCGCCCAGCGCGATGATCACCACCACGATGAGCAGCCGCGGGCTGAACAGCCAGCGGACCAGGAAGGGCTCGCGGCCGCCGTGATACCGGCCCCCGTGGTGCCGGTCACCGTCCTCGCGGTCCACGACGAGCGTGTGCGAGTCCTCGCGCCCGCCACCGTGGAACTGCCCCGTGCCGAACCGGCCGTTGCCGCCATCCCCGGAAGGAACCGCGCTGAACGCACCCGTCCCGTGCTCGGTTACCGAGGTCGCCGCCCCGCCCCGGGGGTCAGTATCGTGCACGCTGGCCTGCGACAACGTCCCGTTGCGAGCCCACCACCCGTTGGTGGCCGCGGGCGTGTCCAGATCCAGCCACGGCGCCTCGGCCAGCCCCTGGACGCCGGCTCCCATCACGCCGGTGAGCCCGCTGGAGGAGGCCAGGCCTTCGCAGACCCGGCGGACCGCGCGCAAGAACTCGCCCGCGTCGGCGGGGCGCCGCGCCGGGTCCCGGCTGGTCGCCGCGAGCACGAGATGGTCGACCGCTGGGGGTATCCCCGGGACTAGCGTGGACGGCGCCGGGATGTCGGTATTGACGTGCTGGTAGGCGACGGAAAGCGGGGTGTCGCCGGTAAACGGCAGGCGCCCGGTGAGCAGCTCGAAGAGCATCACGCCGGCCGAGTAGACGTCTCCGCCCGGGCCCGTGCCGTCGCCGGTCACCTGTTCGGGCGGCACGTAGGAGGGCGTGCCGATGAGCAGGCCGGCCCGGGTGTGCCCGGCTGCCGACTGGGCCCGGGCCAGGCCGAAGTCGGCCACCTTGATCCGGCCGTCGGCGGTCAGCAGGACGTTCTCCGGCTTGATGTCGCGGTGCACGATCCCGGACGCGTGCGCGGCGGCGAGCCCGTCGAGGACGCCCGTCATGATCTCGAGCGCCGTCGCCGGGGAGAACCGCCCGCTGTCGCGGAGCACCTCCTTGAGCGTGCGCCCGGGTACGTACTCCATGGCCAGGTACAGGAACGGGCCGTCGGCGCCCTGGTCGAAGACCGCGACCACGTTCTGATGCGACAGCCGCGCCACCGACTTGGCCTCGCCGATGAACCGGCGGACGAACTCCTCGTCCCTGGCCAGTTCGGCGTGCATGACCTTGAGCGCCACCTCCCGGTCGAGCCGGGTGTCGGTGGCCTGGTAGACAGTGGCCATCCCGCCGTGCGCTATGCGCGCCGTCACGGCGTAACGCCCGTCGAGCAGTCGCCCCACGAGGTGGACTGGGGAGGCGGGCGGGGGGTCGGCCAGCGTATCGTCCATCGCGATGATTTTACGGTTGTTTTGCCTATCTGGCGCGTTAATCATGGGGTCCCCGGTAACCAGGGGCCGCTCGAGGTGGTTATAGGAACACGCACCCGAGCCCGTTCGGGAAATCATCAGGCACCGGCGGGACCGGATGAGCGCGTCCTTGACCGGTCGGACCTGGGCGTATCGTGTCTGGACATGACCGATAGCGGACGTGTCGTGGTGGTCGGCGCGGGCCTGGCCGGGTTCCGGACGGCGGAAATACTGCGGGAGCGCGGCTTCGCCGGGCCGATCACCATGATCGGGGCCGAGTCGCGGCCGCCATACGACCGGCCGCCGCTGTCCAAGAAGGTGCTGACCGAACCCGACCTCGACCCGTCGCTGAAGGCCGACTTCGCGGCGCTCGGCGTGGACTTCCGCCCGGAGGAGGCCGCTACCGGGCTCGACGGCGAGGCCGCCCTGGTCACGACCTGCGGCACGCACTCCTTTGACCACCTGGTGCTGGCCACCGGGGCGCTGCCGGTGGCGCTTCCCGGTGAGGGGCGGCAGCGCTTCCTGCGCACCTACGACGACGCGCTGGCCCTGCGGGACCTGCTCCGGCCCGGGCTGCGGCTGGCCATCGTGGGGGCCGGGTGGATCGGCGCCGAACTGGCCACCGCCGCGGTCGCGCACGGCAGCCAGGTCACGGTGGTGGAAGCCGGGCCCGCGCCTCTCGCCGCGGCGATCGGTGCCCCGGTGGGAGCTCAGACCGCCCGCTGGTACGCCGACGCGGGAGTGGACCTGCGGGTCGCCGTGGCGGTCGAGGCGGTACAGCCCGGCGGGCTGGCCTTGCCGGGCGGCGGGTGGATCGCGGCCGACGAGATCGTCACCGCGGTCGGGGTGCGGCCGGCCACCAGGTGGCTGGAGGGTTCCGGCGTCCGGCTGGAGAACGGCGTGGCCGTGGACGCCGGACTGCGCTCATCGCGGCCCGGCGTCTATGCGGTGGGGGACTGCGCCGCGTTCGAGTCGCGGCGGTTCGGGCGGCGGCTGCGGTTCGAGCACTGGGACGTGGCGCTGCACGCGCCCGAAGTGGTCGCGGCCAACGTGCTCGGCGGCGACGAGGCGTACGACCCGGTGCCGTACTTCTGGTCCGAGCAGTTCGGCCGGATGATGCAGTACGTGGGTTACCACGGCGGCGCCGAGAGCCTGGTGTGGCGCGGCGACCCGGCGGAGCCGACCTGGGCGGCGTGCTGGCTGGCGGCCGGCCGGCTGGTCGCGATGCTGACCGTCGACCGCCCCCGCGACCTGCTCCAGGCACGCCGCCTCATCGCCTCCGGCGACCCGGTAGACGTCGCCCGCCTCACCGACCCCGCCGTCCCCGTCAGGGCCGCGGCCCGCTGACCGGCCCGGGCCGCTCAGCGCAATGTCGGCAGGTCCTCCACCTCCTTCTTGGTGATGTTGAGCCGGATTCCTTCGTCGATCGCGGTCACGGCACTGATCGGGATGGCGACTTCCCTCCGGCCCCACAGATGCCCCTCCTTGAGCACCACATGGGTCACCTGCTGGTCGTCCGGATTGACGACGAATCCCAGCACCTCCCCGATTTCGCCGTCGGTGGCATGGACATGCTCGCCGGGACGCAACTCTGCCTCGCCCATCGGGACGACGTGGTGCGTCACCGTGCGCACATGGTGTCCCACGCTGGCGCCGATGGGCCTGCCGGAGGCCGAACCGCCGACTCCCATGCCGCCGACGTCGCCGACGCCCTGGACCGACTCCGCGTCGTTGTATCCGCCGCCGTACTCGTCTCCTTCCGCCAGGTCGATTTCCTCCGCGGGCGGGAGCTCCTCGAATTCCGCGAGGGTACAGCGCATGCTGATGTCGTCGGCCGCCATGTCGACAAGCTCGAGCGGGACGAGTCGGTCGGACCCTCGCCGGTGCTGCGGCTTGATGACGAGATGCGTGATCTTACGGGTGGCCGGGTCGGTTATTATGCGGCTCAGCTGGCCGCAGTAACCATCCGAGCACTCCGCCCTAACCCCGACCGTGAACTCAGTGGGCATTGCTGCCTTCCCTTCCGATGCCGTCCTGTAGGTCTCTATACGATCACCCGCAGCTGATTCGCGCCTAACCCGGCACGGGTGAATCGTGGCGTCCGGGCCACGATGCAATCGATAGCCGCTGACAAGCCCTCAACCCGCGTGTTTGGACGAAGCCCGTGCGTGGGACATTGGTCTCGTGACACAGATTGACCTCGGGACCGACGCTCTCGTCGGCGAATGGCTGTCACTCCCCGATGTGGCCGGCCTGCTCGGCATTCCGGTTGGGCGAGTGAAGCAGCTGCTCCGCGATCGCAAACTCCTCGCCGTGACCCGTCCAGAAGGGACGCTCGCGGTACCGGCCGCCTTCCTTGACGGCAACCAGATCGTCAAGGGCCTGTGCGGGACCCTGACCCTGCTCCGCGACTGCGGGTTCGACGAGCCGGAGGCGCTTCGCTGGC
Organism: Streptosporangiaceae bacterium; assembly: GCA_052144275.1. Lineage (GTDB taxonomy): Bacteria > Actinomycetota > Actinomycetes > Streptosporangiales > Streptosporangiaceae > Palsa-504. The sequence continues at coordinate 10,072 of JBKQQQ010000698.1, read as the reverse complement.
TGTTCACGGCGGACGAGTCGCTGCCCGGCACGCCGATCGACGCGATCGTCAGGCGCCGGAGCAGCGAAGTCAACCGGCGGGCGCAGGCTCTCGCGTTCTAGTCAAAGCGGCTAGGCTGGCTGCATGCCGCCGAGTCCGCCCCGCCCGCACCGGATCGCAGGTGCGTCGTCCAAGCGTGCCGCCAGCTCGCCGCTAATCCGCGATCTGCTCGCGTCTGGGGGCCAGGCGTTCTCGTTCGAGTTCATGCCGCCCAAGACCGAGGCGGAAGAACACCAGTTGTGGCGGGCGATCAGGCAGCTCGAGCCGCTGCGGCCCACCTTCGTCTCGGTGACCTACGGGGCCGGCGGGTCGACCAGGGACCGGACCGTCCGGGTGACGGGCCGGATCGCCGAGGAGACCACGCTGACCCCGATGGGTCACCTCACCGCGGTGAATCACTCGGTGGCCGAGCTCAGGCAGGTGATCGGGTCCTACGCGGAGGTCGGGGTGCGTAACGTGCTCGCGCTGCGCGGCGACCCGCCTGGCGACCCGAACGCCGACTGGATCCCGCACCCGGACGGGCTGAGCTACGCGGCTGACCTGGTCCGGCTGGTCCGGTCGGTCGGCGACTTCTGCGTCGGGGTAGCCGCGTTCCCCGAGAAGCACCCCCGCTCACCCGACCCGGAGACGGACGCGCGCTACTTCCTGGCCAAGTGCCGGGCCGGGGCGGACTTCGCGATCACCAACATGTTCTTCTTCCCCGAGGACTACCTGCGGCTGCGGGACCGGGTGGCGGCCCAGGGCGGCGACGTGCCGATCATCCCGGGCATCATGCCGATCACCAGCTTGCGGGTGATCGAGAAGGCGCTCGAGCTCGGCGGCTGCCGGGTGCCGGTCCAGTTGTGGGAGCGGCTGCAGGCGGTGGCGGACGACCGCGCGGCCGTGCGCGAGATCGGCGTGGATTACGCGGCCGGGATGTGCGAGCGGCTGCTCGCCGAGGGCGTGCCCGGCCTGCACTTCTACACGCTCAACTGGTCGCGGGCGACCAGGGAGATCTACCAGCGGCTTGGTCTTTACGAGCGGGGCCTTTCGGGGCGCGCGCGCAGCGGGAGCTCGGCGCCCATCACCGCGTAGGGCGGCTCGCCGCCGGGGAAGAAGTGGAACGCGGTCAGCAGGTCGGTGAAGCCCGTCCCCCGGTAGAGCCGCCGCGCGGGGGTGTCGGCGTCCCTGGTGGACAGCAGTGCGGTGCGTTCTGGCCGCTCGGAGGTCAGCTGCAGCAACAGGCCCGCGCCGACGCCGCGACCCTGGTAGTCGGGCGCCACGTGCAGTTCGGCGACCTCGAACGAGTCGTCCAGCCAGGCCGCGGCGGCCGCGTCACCGCGGCGGCCGGCCAGCGCCCGGCTTACCGTGTCGTGCCACCACTGGCCGGCCGCCCCGTGGAAGCCGTAGCCGAAGCCGACCGCCTCGCCGGTTCCGTCGTCGATGACCGCCAGCGCGCGGAACCCCGGGTTGACGGTGTGCCCGGCCATGATCGACCGGCGGCCCGTCAGCAGCTCCGCGGGCGGCCGCATCGCCGCGGCGTACACCGCGATCAGCTGGTCGAGGCGGGCGGTGAACTCGCCCTGGTTCAGCTCGGAGACGGAGACCGATAGCGTCCGGCGCATCCTCGCAAGCTTAGGAGACGAGACAACCGGTGCCGAACGGGCTGGGCTGCGCGCTCTGAACACGTGCCACGGCCGCCGGGTCACAACTCGTTCGCCTGATTCGCCTGCCCGGACCTGACCTGCACCTCGGCCTGGCCGAGCAGCGGATGGCTCGCCGTCAGCGTGATGGCCCCCGGCTGGCCGGCCAGCGAGCGGATCCACACCGCGCCGAGCCCGCCGTACTGGCCGAACGCGAACGGGTTGTCGCCCACCAGGGTGGCCGGGCCCGACAGGGTCAGCGTGACGTTACCGCTGCCGTACCGGCGCTGGTTGCCGTAGGCGTCGATGGCGCGGAACACCGCCCTGGTCGCGTCGGAGCCGTCGGCCGTGATGGTCCCGTCGTCCACCGCCATGCCCAGGGCGTCGCCGGCCGGGTCGGCCGACATCCGGAGCTGGGCGACTTGCCTGCCGCCGACGAAGCCCTGGACGAGCAGTTCGGGAGTGGCGTCCGGGATGTGCTTGGGGAGGTGAACCAGGAAGGGCGGGTGGACCAGGCCGCTGTACAGCGGGGAACCGAAGGCGGGCAGCGCGCTGGCCACGTGCCTGCCGTCGATGAAGACCTCGAGCTGCTCGCAGTTGCTGGCGATCATCGCGGTCGGGGACGCGGCGGGGACCGCACCGCCGGCCTCCCAGAAGAACACCGGGATGATGAGCGGGCGCACGGCCGGGTTGCCTTGCGTCTGGTAGATGGCGGCACCGGGCTTGGGGACCCGGAAGCCGTCCGCCACCCCGGCCCACTTGATGTTGGCCGGGCCTGGGCCGAGCAGCGAGGCGTAGTCGAACCCGGCCCAGGCCACCAGGCCGGCGTAGCCCAGGTTGGACCGCGCCTGGCTCTGCGCCTGGCCGTGCAGGCCGGCCTGCCTGGCCAGCCAGGCCGGCGGGTCCGTCCAGGCGAAGTGCTGCGGTTTGGCCGCTTCCACGCCGACCGCCTCGGTGACCAGGTAAGGCAGGCCAGCGAACGGCGGCCTGAGCATGATGTTCCCGGTCTTCGGGGCGGTCCCGTAGTCGTTGTAGGCGAAGACATCCTCGCTCCAGTGGACGTCGTCGTGGAACGCCATCGCGCCCGAACTTGGCCGCGTGCTGTCGAGCTCCCGCGCGGCCTGCCTGGTCGCGGCCCACAGCCCGGGGAAATCCGGGGTCTCATTGAGCCTGGTACCCCAGATGACCACCGAGGGACGGCTCCGGTCCCTGGTCACCATGTCGCGGACGTTCTGCACCACGAGGTCCTGCCAGGCCGGGGTGGTGCTGACGTTGTGCCAGCCCGGCGCTTCCTCCCAGACCAGCAGGCCGAGCTCGTCGCAGGCGTCGAGGAAATCCGGTGACTGGGGATAGTGCGAGCAGCGCACGATGTTGCAGTTGAACTCGTTCTTGAGGATCTCGGCGTCCTTGCGCTGCACCCGGGCGGGCATCGCCATGCCGGCGTACGGGTAAAGCTGGTGCCGGTTGAGGCCGAACAGCGGCAGCCGTTTCCCGTTCAGGAAGAAGCCCTCGGGCCTGAAGGACGCCTCGCGGAACCCGATGCGCCGGGTCAGGACGTGGCTGCCGAGGCCGGGGAAGTTAATAGTGGCCTGGACGGTGTACAGCTTCGGGCTGTCCGGCGACCACAGGCTGACCTGTCCGAGACCGGTCAGGCTCAGCTCGGCGGTGCTGATCCCGGGTGAGGTGACCTTCACCGTCGTGGTCTGCGCCGCGATCTGCGACCCTCCGTCGAGCAGTTCGACGAGCAGGGTACCGGTGGCGTGCGTCGTCGCGGCCGAGTCAATAGTGCATCGGACGTCTACCCGGGGCTGCGAGCTGAGCACGTCGGCCGGCTGGGCGGACAGGTCGGAGAGGAACACCCTCGGAAGCACCCGCAGCCGGACGTCCCGGTAGATGCCGCCGGGCTGAAAGAAGTCGACGCTGGCCGGGCCGCGGCCCACGCCGACCGGCGGCACCGGCAGGCAGCGCGAATCCACGATGACCGCGAGCAGGTTGTCGCCGCTGGTGACCTTCCCGGTGAGTTCGGCTGAGAAGGGCAGGTAACCGCCCTGATGAGTGCTGACCACCTGGTCGTTGATCGCCACCGAGGCGTTGACCATGACGCCGTCGAAGTCGACCAGGATCCGGTTGCCCGGATTATGCGGGTTGAGCAGGTGCGTCCCGTCGAAGTGACGCCGGTAGATCCACACCTGCTGCCAGGCGGGGTAATCCCAGTTCTGCCAGGACAGCGAGGTGACCGTGTGCGGCAGCGTGACCGGCGCGAAGTTGCTGTCGTCGAAGAAGCTGCTCTCCGAGCCCGACGTGTACTGCCCGCCGAACAGCCAGTTCGTGTTCATCGAGAAGGCGAGGTTGGCCGGCTGCCCGCTGGTCCGCGTGATGCCGCCAACCAGCGCGATCAGCGGCAGCGCGGCCACCCCAGCGCCGCCGAGCAGGCTGGCCTGCAGCACCGCGCGCCGCGAGATCCGCCGCTTAGCCGCGGCTTCCTGCTCCCCGGGCCCCTCATCCGCCCTGACCCCGGCCGACCCGCTACCTAGCGGCGCCTGGCCCGCGTGCGGCGGCGCCAAGCCGGCGTGCGATGCCGGTCCCGGCCCGGCCGGTCCCGGCCCGGCCGGTCGCGGCCCGGCCGGTCGCGGCGGCGTGCCTGGCCCGCCTGGTCGCGGTGACGCCGTGGGAGGCCGCGGCGGCGAACCAGGCACCTGGCCGCCCGGTCGCGACGGTGCGGGCCTGCCCGGTCGCGGCTGTGTGCCCGGTCGCGGCGGCGTGCCCGGGAGCGGCGGGCCTGGCTGTGGACCCGGCCGTGGCTGCGTACCCAGACCGCCCGGCCGCCGCGGTGCGCTCGTCCTTCCCGTTATGTCCGCGCTGCCAGGACGAGCAGGCGCGGCTGCCTGGCCCGGCCGGGGCGGCGCGCTGCCGGGATCGCCCTCGGCCGATGGGGGAGCCGCGTCAGTTTCCGCCGTGCCGGGCGCCGTACCTGGCGTAGCCGAGTCAGGAGCCGTGCCCGTCCCAGGCGCCCCGGGAACAATGCCTGTCTCAGGCGCCATGCCTGTCCCGGGCGCTCCAGGCGCCGTCTGTCCACCGTCCGTGCCCGTCCCCGCCGTGCTGCTATCGGCTACGCCGGAATCGGCTGTGCTTGCCTCGGGTACGCCTGGCGTGGCGGGACCTGGCGTCGTGACAGCGCCGCCCGCGCTTGCGTCCGCCGCGGTTACCTGAGGCTCAGCCCCAGGCATGGCGATGTCTGCCTGTTCATCCGCCGGGATCGCCAGGAATCCGGCTTCTGCCTTAGCCGGGCGGAACCACCTGCCGGACTCCCCTGCCCAGGGCTCCGCGTCCGCCGTAGACGCGCCCTCGGTCCTGGCCGCGCCCGCCTGGGGCTCGGCGCCCGCCTGGGGCTCGGCATCCGCCGCGGGTCCATCAGCCCGGGACTCATCATCTGCCCGTTGGGTGCTTCCAGTCCCGGACTGATCCGCCTGCGGCGCCGCAGGCGGCCCGGTGACGGCCTGCCCAGCGTCGGCCTCCTGCTCGGCGCTAGCCTCGGTCACGCGCGACTCAGCCTCGGGCGTGCGCGGCCCGCCGTCGGCCCCGTCAGCCTCGAGCGTCGCGCCCGCATCGGCCGTACCTGGCTCCGTGTCATCATCCCAGGTGATGTTCTCACTGCCGTCGGAGCCGGTGCTCAGGTCCTCGGCGAGTGGTCTCGCACTCCCGTCGTCGGTGGCGGGTAGGGATGGCACGCGATTAAAATACAGGCCGGCCTAGCCCTTCGCACAAACAGTCGCGTTGCGCGTAAATGCCCCCCGTTCCCTCCGTTCCTTGCCGGTGCCAGTACAACGCCCCTAATCGGCCGTGCGTGCCCAGGTAGCCCGCCATGTACGCCCCGCTGCGGCAAGCCCATTCATCGCTTATCCGTATGACTTCATGGCCCCCGAAGCCCCGGTTTGATCAGGGTCCCGGCCATGCGAATACCTAGTTTCATGGCGAGCGGTCAGCACCTCTTTAGTTCGTCCGCAGCGCAAGCCCAGGGCGGTCCCTTGGTCCATGGCTGTGCTCCCCATCGTTCCCGGAAGGATCGGAGGCCAGACCAACGCCCAAGCCCGACGAGCCCGGTTCCTGGTCCGTGTCGCGCCCGGGTAGCGGCACCCGGCAGGGCTCAAAATGTCAGACCGCCGCGTTATCTTCGAACAGACATCGAAGACGACTGGACATCCGAGCGAATTTATGTTCGAATAGATGGACCAGCGCCGGCCGGGTGAGGTGAGAGGAAGCGTCTCGCCTGGCCGGGTCAGAGGAGGAGATGAAGAGCGATGGTGAACACAGCGGAGATGCGGATGGGCCTGGGTGACGTAAGCCCACGGCATCCTGGGGTGGCGCCGACCGTGCTCAGCATGCTCCAGTCCGCGCGACGGGGGCTCGCGGAGGCGGCCGATGAGTCTGCGCCCGGTGCTCGGTATGTCACGGCACATCTGGCGGCGCTGCGGGCGGCGGCGGCAGTAGTGGCGGCCCGGGGTGAACCGCGGTCGCGGCGCAGGAAGCCGCACAGCGTATGGGAGCTGCTGCCCCAGGTGGAGCCTGCGCTTACCGAGTGGGCCGCTTTCTTCGCGGCTGGGGCCGGCAAGCGCGCGGCCGCCGAAGCGGGGCTGCCGCGCGCGGCGTCGGCACGCGAGGCTGATGACCTGCTGCGGGATGCGGAGACCTTCCTGTCACTGGCGGAGACTGCGCTCGGTGTTGAGGTGCAGTCTCCGCTCCCGCTCAGGCCGGCAGGCTAGAGGTTCAGAACCCTTCCATCGCGCCACGCGCGTCGGAGTCAAGCACGCCCCAGCTGATGAGCTCCTCGGTGAGGTCAGCGGGGGACTTGTCGTAGATGACCGCGAGCGAGCGGAGGTCCTCGTGCCGCACGGAAAGGACGCGGCCGTTGTAGTCGCCGCGCTGGCTCTGGATGGTCGCGACATAGCGGGCGAGGGGGCCGACTTTGTCCTTGGGCAGCTGGCCCATGCGCTCCAGGTCGATGACGAGCTTGGGCGAGGGCACCAGCGGGGTGGGAGCGGCGTCGCCGGGCAGCAGCTCGGACACCGGGACCCCGTAGAACTCGGCCAGCTCGGCGAGCTTCTGGACAGTCACGGACCGGTCGCCCCGCTCGTAGGAACCCACGACGACGGCCTTCCAGCGGCCGCGGGACTTCTCTTCAACTCCGTGCAGCGAGAGGCCCTGCTGCGTCCGGATGGCGCGCAGCCGCGCGCCAAGGGTCTTGGCGTACTCAGATGGCATTCTTTCCTCGGTTCCCCGGCCAGTCGTCGCTTACGGTAACGGTTACGCTCAGTGACGGTAGGCGGCGAGCGCTATAAGGTCAAGCCGAATGGCAAAAACTGGCTTAACTCGGCCGGTAACCGACTAGCTCTCGCGGATGACTATCTACCCTCCGCCGGCAGGTGAGAACCCAGCCGAGATCAGGTTTCCCGTCGCTGCGGGCATATTGCCGCCGTATGGCCAACTCTCGTCATGTTCTGACGGCCTCTGTTCTGTGTGACGTAAATCACATGCTGCTCGGGCCGACCCAAAGCGTCCAGGCCCGGTGGTAACTCCCCGTATGATCATCAACGTAGACATCCTTTAAGGACCGTCCGGTGAGGCGGGGAAGGAGGTCCGTTCTATGTGCGCGGCCACCAATCCGGTCGCGGGGCGTGATGGCCTCGCGGTCCTCGATGCCGAGGAGATCAGGCGAGCGCTGACCAGGATCGCCCACGAGATCCTGGAACGGACGCACGGCGGTGACGAGGTTATCCTGCTTGGCATCCCGACGCGCGGAGTGCCGCTGGCGCGCCGTCTCGCGGCGCGCATCGGGGAGTTCGAGGGGCTCAAGGTCCCTTGCGGCTCGCTTGACGTGACCATGCACCGGGATGACCTGCGGCTCCACCCGGCCCGTGCACTGGGCCGCACCGACCTTCCACCGGGCGGCGTGGACGGCAAGACGGTCGTCTTGGTCGACGACGTGCTGTACTCGGGCCGGACGGTGCGCGCCGCGCTCGATGCGCTGAACGACCTCGGCCGGCCGCGAGCGGTGCAACTCGCGGTCCTGGTCGACCGCGGCCATCGCGAGCTTCCGATCCGCGCTGACTACGTGGGCAAGAACCTGCCGACCTCGCAGCGCGAGGTCGTGCACGTCCTGCTGGCCGAGGTGGACGCGCAGGACAGCGTGACGATCAGCGACGACGGGAGGCAGCCGTGAAGCGTCACCTGATCTCGGCCGCTGACCTCAGCCGGGCCGACGCGCTGCTCATCCTCGACACCGCCGAGGAACTCGCCGGCCTCGCCGACCGGCCGATCAAGAAGCTGCCCACGCTGCGCGGCCGGACCGTGGTCAACCTCTTCTACGAGGACTCCACCAGGACCAGGATCTCGTTCGAGGCCGCGGCGAAGCGGCTGTCCGCCGACGTGATCAACTTCTCCGCGAAGGGGTCGAGCGTCGCCAAGGGCGAGAGCCTCAAGGACACCGCGCTGACGCTGGAGGCCATGGGCGCGGACGCGGTGGTCATCAGGCACGGGGCGTCCGGCGCGGCGCACCGGCTGGCCGGCTGGGTACGAGGCAGCGTGCTGAACGCCGGGGACGGCACGCATGAGCATCCGACCCAGGCCCTGCTCGACGCGTTCACCATCCGGCGCAGGCTCACGGGAGGTTCCGGGCCATCGGGGTCTGGGGTGTATCCAGGGAGCGGAGTGTCCCCCCGGAGAAACACCGCCGGCGCGCGCGGTGCCGGGCTCGACGGCCTGCGGGTGACCATCGTCGGAGACGTGCTGCACAGCCGGGTCGCCCGGTCCAACGTGCTGCTGCTGAGCACCCTCGGCGCCGAGGTGACCCTGGCCGCCCCGCCCACGCTGCTGCCGCACGCCGTCGGCAGCTGGCCCTGTGCGGTCAGTTATGACCTGGACAGCGAGCTGCCGAAGAGCGACGTGGTGATGATGCTCCGGGTACAGCAAGAGCGGATGACCGCCGCCTACTTCCCGAGCGTGCGGGAGTACAGCCGCCGGTACGGGCTGGACGTGGCGAGGATGGCAAGGCTGCCCGAGCACGCCATCGTCATGCATCCCGGGCCGATGAACAGGGGAGTAGAGATCGCGGCTGAGGTGGCGGATTCGGTCCGCTCGACGATCGTGGAACAGGTAGCCAACGGGGTCACCACCCGGATGGCGGTCCTGTACTTGCTTCTTGGCGGCACGGAATTCCCGGCGACAGAGTTCCCGGCGGTGACCCGGTGACGGCCGGGCATCCCGCGACGACGGGGAATCCTGGGACGGCCGCGGAGAACCAGGCCAGGTGGCTGATCCGGGGCGTCACGGTCCCGGGCGACGGCGAGCACGGGTCGCGCGTCACCGACATGCTGCTCGGCGGCGGGTCCGTCACGGCCGTCGAATCCGGGCTGAACCACTCGGGCGCCCGGGTGCTCGACGCCGAGGGCCTGATCGCCCTGCCCGGTCTGGTTGATCTGCATACGCACCTGCGCGAGCCAGGCCGCGAAGACGCGGAAACGGTGGAGACCGGGACCGCGGCGGCGGCCCTCGGCGGCTACACCGCCGTGCACGCCATGGCCAACACCGACCCCGTGGCCGACACCGCCGGGGTGGTCGAGCAGGTCTGGCGGCTCGGCCGGACCGCGGGCCACTGCGATGTCCAGCCAGTGGGCGCGGTCACCTCCGGGCTGGCCGGTACCAGGCTGGCCGAGCTCGGCACGATGGCGGATTCGGCCGCGCGGGTCCGCGTGTTCTCCGACGACGGCCGGTGCGTGTCCGACCCGCTGCTGATGCGCCGGGCCCTGGAGTACGTCAAGGCCTTCGACGGGGTGATCGCCCAGCACGCGCAAGACCCCCGGCTCACCGAGGGCGCGCAGCTCAACGAGGGTGAGATGTCCGCGCGGCTCGGCCTGGCCGGCTGGCCCGCCGTGGCCGAGGAAGCCATCATCGCGCGTGATTGCCTGCTCGCCGCGCACGTGGGCTCGGCGCTGCACATCTGCCACGTCTCCACCGCCGGGTCCGTGGAGATCATCCGCTGGGCAAAGTCCAAGGGCTGGCCGGTCACCGCCGAGGTCACGCCGCACCACCTGCTGCTGACCGATGAGTTCGCGGTGGACTACGACCCGGTGTTCAAGGTCAATCCACCACTGCGCACCGAAGCTGACGTGGCTGAGCTGCGGCGCGCGCTGGCCGAAGGGACCATCGACTGCGTGGCCACCGACCACGCCCCGCACCCGGTGGAGGCAAAGGAGACGGAGTGGGCCGAGGCGGCGTTCGGCATGACCGGGCTGGAGACCGCGCTGCGGGTGGTGCAGCTGGCGATGGTGGACACCGGGCTGCTCGACTGGGCGGGGGTCGCCGACCGGATGTCGGTCCGGCCGGCCCGGATCGGGCGGCTGACCGGGCAAGGCACC
>JBKQQQ010000697.1:0-3736 GCA_052144275.1 Streptosporangiaceae bacterium | reverse complement strand
CCGCCCGCGCCCGCGGCGAGGACCCCGGCAAGCTGCTGCCCGGGGTCCACCGGGTCGCCTCCCTGGCCAAGCGCTGGCTGCTGGGCACCCACCAGGGCTCGGTCGAGGACAAGCACCTGCAGAGCTACCTGAACGAATTCTGCTTCCGCTTCAACCGGCGCCGGTCCCGCAGCCGGGGCCTGGTCTTCTACCGCGTGCTCGAGCTCGCCGTCGGCCACGATCCGGTGCGGTACCGGGACCTGGTCGCCGAGCCCAAGCACAAGGCGAAGCCACCCGCCGCCCCGGCCCAGCGAGGCCAGCCGCCGAGCATCGAGCGGCCACGGGCGGCACGGCCCTGGCGAACCGCTCACCTGGCGTAGTCCGGTCAGCTGAATACCCCTAATGCCTCTTATGCGGACTTCTCCGTTATGCCGACCACGAGCTGTGAGGACGCTGCGGGCTCGGCCGGCATTGCTGGCATGTCGGCATAATCCCAGCTCAATGGCTGCTTGCTTCCGGCTTCTTCCCAGGTCAGGGGCTGATTCTTCTCTCCGGACGCGCTGGTCGTCCGGAAGAGGAGTTCATGATGGCGAAAACGAAACCGTGCTGGGCGAAGGTGACCGGGCCGCTCGCGGAGTACGCGGACGGGTTCCGGGCCGAGCTGTTCCGGCTCGGCTATACCCCGCTCACCGCAGCCTGCCAGATACGGCTGACCGCTCACCTGAGCCGCTGGCTGACCGCTGAATGCCTGGCCGCACAGGATCTGGACATGCCGACGGCGGAACGGTACTTCGCGGCCCGCCGCCTGGCGGGATACGCGAACGAGCGGACCACTGAGGCACTCGGCCCGCTGCTGGGCTATCTCCGCAGGCTGAGGGCGGCCCCGCTTCCGCCGGCGGAACCGGGGACGGAGACGAGCCTGCTGCTGGACCGGTTTGTGGCCTACCTGGCGTCCGAGCGGGGCCTGGCACCGACGACGGTCACGCTGAACGTCCGCCTGGCCCGCCCGTTCCTGCAGCAGCGGGCACTCGAACACGACGGGCACCTAGACCTGGAGCAGCTGACCGCCGGCGAGGTACGGGCATTCGTGCTGGCCCGGGCCCGGAAGCAGCCGCGGTCGGCCAAGCGGATCGTGACCGCGCTGCGGTCCCTGCTCCGCTTCCTGCATGTCGACGGCGTCCTGGCCGTCCCGCTGGCGGGCGCGGTGCCGTCGCCGGCCGGTCACGCGCTGGCCGGGCTGCCCAGGGCGCTGGAGCCCGGGCAGATCCAGGCGATGCTGGACTCCTGCGACCCGGCCACCGCCACCGGGCGCCGGGACCGGGCGGTCCTGCTGATGCTGTCCCGGATGGGCCTGCGAGCTGGAGAGGTCGCCGGGCTCGGCCTGGACGACATCGACTGGCGGCGCGGCGAGATCACGGTCCTCGGCAAGGGCAGCCGCCGCGACCGGCTGCCGCTCCCTTCCGACGTCGGCGCGGCGATCGTCGCCTACCTGCGCGACGGCCGCCCCGCCGGCGCGCTGGACCGCACGATGTTCATCGCCGCCCAGGCACCCCGGGAAGCGCTGTCCTATACCGGGATCACCACGATCGTCGCCGGTGCCGCCGCCCGGGCCGGGATCCCCGGGCCGGTCCACGCCCACCGCCTGCGCCACTCGGCCGCGACCGCGATGCTGCGCGGCGGCGGATCCCTGACCGAGATCGGGCAGGCTCTCCGCCATGCCCGGCCGGCCACGACTGCCATTTACGCGAAGGTTGACATCGACGCGCTGCGCCCGCTGGGCCGCCCCTGGCCCGGCCAGGAGGAAACCGCATGACGGCGGACGGGCGCCCGCTGCGGGACTCGCTGGAAGACTACCTGGCACTGCGCCGCGCGCTGGGCTTCAGGCTCAAGACCGCCGGCCGGCTGCTGGATCAGTTCGTCAGCTGGCTCGAGGCCCGCGGCTCTGACACGATCACCACCGAAGACGCCCTGGCATGGGCGGTGCTCCCGCCCGGGGCCTCGCAGGCATGGCAGTCGATCCGGCTCAGCATGGTCCGCGGGTTCGCCGCCTACCTGCACGGCACCGACCCGTCGGTCCAGGTTCCCCCGCCCGGCCTGATCCGCCGCGGGAACGACCGCGCGACCCCCTACATCTACTCCGACGCCGAGATCAGCGCCATCATCTCCGCGGCCGGAACCTTGCGGCCCCGGTTCCGGGCCGCCACCTACCAGGCCCTGATCAGCCTTCTCGCAGCAAGCGGCGTCAGAATCGGGGAAGCGCTCTCCTTCGACCGCAGCGACCTCGACGCGGACGACGGCGTGCTCATCGTGCGGGACTCCAAGTTCGGCAAGACGAGACTGGTCCCGCTGCACCCCACCGCGGCCGCCGCGCTGGCCCGGTACTCGGCACTGCGGGACGAGCATCACCCCCGTCCGGCCGACCCGGCGCTGTTCCTGTCCACCGCCGGGACACGGCTGCGGCACAGCAACGTCAGCCTCACGTTCAGCAAGCTCACCGCCCAGGCCGGGCTGGCCCGGAGGTCAGCCTCCTGCCGTCCCCGGATCCATGACGTCCGCCACTCCTATGCGGTGGCTACCGTCCTCGGCTGGTACCGCGACGGCGCCGACGTCGCCGCGATGATGCCCCGGCTATCCACCTATCTCGGCCATAACGACCCAAAACACACATATTGGTACCTGTCGGCCGCGCCTGAGCTGATGGCGCTGGCCGGCGACCGGCTGCACGCCCACCTGAACGGAGAATCATGACCGCCCTCGCCCCGACCCTGCAGGCGTTCTTCACCGACCGGCTGGCGCTGCAGCGGCAGGCCAGCGGCCACACGGTCGCCGCCTACCGCGACGCGCTGCGGATGCTGATCGTCTACGCCGCCCAGCACGCCGGCAAGGCCCCGTCCCGGCTGGACATCGCCGACCTGGACGCGCAGACGGTCGGCGCGTTCCTGAACCACCTGGAAAACGAGCGCGGCAACAGCGTCCGGACCCGCAACGCCCGGCTCGCCGCGATCCACTCCCTGTTCGGCTACGCCGCGGTGCGCCACCCCGAGCACGCCGCTGACATCCAGCGGGTCCTGGCCATCCCGCCCAAGCGCTACGACAAGGCCCTGATCACCTACCTCACCGAAGACGAGATCACCGCCTTGCTGGCCGCACCGGACCTGACCACCTGGACCGGACGGCGCGACCAGGCACTGCTGGTGCTCGCCTGCCAGACCGGGCTGCGCGCCACCGAGCTCACCAGCCTCGCCATCGGAGACGCTCACCTGGGCACCGGCGCGCACGTCAGCTGCCTGGGCAAGGGCAGGAAACAGCGGATAACCCCGCTCACCCCGGCCACCGTGACGGTCCTGCGCTCCTGGCTCGCCGAGCGCGGCGGGCTCCCCGCCGACCCGCTGTTCATCACCCGCCGCGGCACCCCGCTCAGCCGCGACGCCCTGGAACGGCGGATCGCCAAGTACACCGCCATCGCCGCAGAATCGTGCCCGACGCTGCTGGAGAAGAAGGTATCGCCCCACGTTCTGCGGCATTCTGCGGCCATGAGGCTGCTCAGCGCCGACGTCGATACCTCGGTCATCGCACTGTGGATGGGGCACGAAAACACCGCCACGACGCAGGTCTACATCCATGCTGACCTGGCACTCAAGGAACGGGCGATAGCCCGGACGGCACCCCTGGACACTACACCCGGCCGCTACCAGCCGGCCGACGACGTACTCGCGTTCCTCGACGGACTGTGATTATGCCGAACGCTCCTGACCGT
>JBKQQQ010000696.1:0-4167 GCA_052144275.1 Streptosporangiaceae bacterium | reverse complement strand
GATTGCTTGCGAGCAGTACGTCAATAGAACGATTATAGTTCCGAATATGAAGGCTTACCTGCACCATCTGCGCCCCGACCGCGACTCGAACGCGGGACCTACTGCTTAGGAGGCACTTTCGAAGTGTGGCCCTACGATGCGGGGCGTGGCCTGAGGTGCCGTTTCGCGGTACCGGCATCGGCTGCATGTGGCCTGATGTAGCCCAGGATCTGCCGTCATTGGCTCCCCGTTTGGCTCCCCGCAATCTCGTTAGCATGGCTAATGTTCGAATGCGCCAGACCGGTGACGCCCCCGGACTACCGGGCCGGCCCTGGGCCTCAGGCTGGCCAGGCTGATGCCGCATAGGCGGCACCGGCCCATCATTGCCCCTGGTCGGCGCCTGGCCGCCTCCTTTAGATTTAGACGGCGACGTTCACTTGACTGCGGGACAGGACCTTGGCTCCGTATGGTTCGAACCCCACGCAGCCTGACCTGATCAGTACGGCTTTTCCCGTACGGTGGCGGCCACCGTCATACACCGGCGACATAACGTCAGGCAGTAACAAGCTTCCCACCTTGCCGAGGGAACGTCTCCACTTCACCGGTCCAGGTCACGAGCACGGAACTGGGTCCAGTGCTGGAGTAAACATGCTGTAGCTACTTCATGCGGGCGCAGGGCCACCGTCCGCGTCCCTGGTCCGTTAAGCGAGGCCACGCCGCGGTCCGGGTACCAGGGTGCTTGGGGCCAGACACCCGCTCCATTACTGGTAGCAGCGCGGCTAACTAGTCCCTGGCCCTCGCCGCGTTCCGCGCCTCCTCGGTCCAGTAGGCCAGGCTGTCCCGCGTGATCAGGGTGTCCGGGTGCTCAGCGCCCAGGACCCGCTCGCGGACGGGCAGCAGCGCCGCGAACAGATCGCGGGCCGCCGCCCTGTCACCCGCCTCCCCGGTCCGGTAGGCCAGGCCGTCCCGCGTGACCAGGGTGTCCGGGTGCTCGACGCCCAGGACCCGCTCGCGGACGGGCAACAGCGCCGCGAACAGATCGCGGGCCGCCGCATTATCACCCGCCTCCCCGGTCCAGTGGGCCAGGCTGTGCCGCGTGTTCAGGGTGTCCGGGTGCTCGACGCCCAGGACCCGTTCGCGGACGGGCAACAGCGCCGCGAACTGATCCCGGGCCCTCGCCGCGTCCCCCGCCTCCCCGGTCCAGCGGGCCAGGCTGTGCCGCGCAGCCAGGGTGTCCGGGTGCTCGGCGCCGAGCGATCGTTCCCGAGCGTCAAGGACCCGCTGCTGAAGTCCCAATGCGGGACGGTACCTGCCTCCCTGACCGAGATAATTCGAGAGCCGTGCCATGCCGTCGCTGTCATCGGCAAGGGCCGTCTGGGCGTGTGGCAGCAGCACCGCGCAGACGGGCCAGGTCTCCGGCGGGTCGGTGTCGCCTGGGATCGCTGCCTCGATCAAGGCAGCAGCGGCCTGCCGCCACTGACCGGCCATGTCCGCAGGCATCTGGTCGGCGGTGACAGCTTGTACCAGGCGATGCACCGACACCGACCCGTCTCCGGCAGGAGTGATAAGCGAGTACCGGCGCAGCGCCGCGACCGCGTCACTGGCGGCCAGCAGGTCGCCGAGCAGCGGCACGAGCGCGGGCGCCACCTTGGCGTCGAGTTTTCCGGCAAGCCCGGGCCGGGGCTGGAGAAGCAGGGACAGCGGGACCGCCTCCGGCGCGCAGCACGCCAGCAGCCGCAACAACCCGACGGCAACCGGATCGGCCTGCTCCAGACGCTCGAAGGCCAGCGCCCAGGTCTTCGCCACCGTCTTGCCGTAACCCATGGGCTCACCCCGGGCCAGCAGGTCCGGCCGCCGCTGACGGAACGCTGCCAGGTAACGGGCCAGGCTCTCCCCGGTGGCCTGGATGTAGGCGGCAGCCTGTTCTAGCGCCAGCGGCAGCCCGCCCAGCTCACCGGCCAGCTCCCGGGCTACCTGCCAGTCCGGGTCGCTCGTGCGATTTACCAAGAAATCGGCGGCGATCTCAGGGTCAAGGACCGGCACATCCAGGGCTTGGCGACGGGGCCAGTTCTGGTTCTGGCTGGTGACCAACACCCGCCCGCGCCCCGCCGGGGGCAAGAATGCCTCGACCGAAGCCCGGTCCGGCGCGTTGTCGAATACCAGCAGCCAACCGGCCGGGAACGCGGCGAGCACCTGGTGCACCGACGCCACCGGATTCCGGGTGTCAATGACATCCCGGGCACCGAGCTGGGCTGCCAGCTCGCCGAACCCGGCCACTAGCACCGTAGAGTCTTCCGAGGCGAGCTGCCAGGCCACGCCGACCTCAGCAAGGTGACGGTGCGCGTACTCCACCGCCACGCTGGTCTTCCCCGCGCCTCCCAGCCCGCACAGCACCGCCATCTGCGGCCCGGAACCATCACCGCTCGTCAGCCGGGCATCCAACTCCCCGAGCAGCTCCTCGCGGCCAGCCAGGAACACCGGCCGAGGTGCCAGCCGCACCGGCTGGCCCGCCACCGGCGGCCGCCAATAGGCGAGCTGACCTACTGCCACGCCCCCTCTGTCAGCAAAGATCGAGCCTGGCCCGAGATCGCCAGCGAACCCGGGCCCAGCTAGCTGTTCGCCGGACTCGGGCCGGTAGGGTTTGGCAGCGCCACGTTCCCATGGATCGCAGCTGCCGCCACGCTCCCGTGATCCGCGCGGACGTTGACATCTCCTCCGGCGGCCACCGAGTGGCCGACCGCCGATACCCCACTAGCGGGCAGCATCGCCCGGATCTCATCCACCAGGGCGCGCAGCTCGGCCTCGGCGTCCGGGTCTTCCTCCAGCAGGTCCGCCAGCCGCAGCGCCCACCGACTGGCCAGATCAGCCCGTACCTGTTCCAGATCAGCGGCGGGGGCCGCAGCGAGCTGGCTGCGGGTCGCCTCCAGCCGTCGTTCCGTCGCGGGATCCGGCTTGCCCCGCCCGAACAGCCGGGCGAACCGATGCCGAGCTGTCTCCCACGTGTCCGTGACCGCTGCAGTCACGAGCGTGTTGCCCGCCAGCGCCACCAGGCTACCGATGTCCATTCCCCTGCTCCCCTCTGAGCCAGCGACCTAACATTCGCACGATTCAGCCCGTCACGCCATGGAGGCCAGGAGATCAACAAGGCTTCAGCTGCGAGTTATGCGGGCTTGTCTGTAGATGCCCGGTTGCAGATACGGCGTACTGGCATCCCGGCAAACATGCGGTCGCATATTTCAGCCTGTCGCACAAACCCCGGCCAAGGCTCCAGCGTCGGAAGATCTGGGACTACATGGGAGCAAGAGCCCCAAATATGGGGGTCGAGTAGGTCTTCATGCCGTTTATGCGACAAGCTGATTTATACGACGGACCCCCGGACGGCCGGGCTCGTAACCACGACTGACAAACCGGAGGCGCGTTTAACGTGTTGAAAAGCCAGGGTGTCGAACATCCCGATGCTGTTATTTCCTACGGCAGGTGGACGGGTGTCTACTCCAGTTCCAGTTCCCTGTCGGCCGTGTGCTCAGAAGACCGGATTGCTCTCGTGGGCTCGGACGGAATTTGTACGGCGTCGCGTTCGATGGCCGTGCGGCAGGCTCGTTCGATGGCGCGCAGGCGGGTGGCGACCCGGGTCTCGCGGGCGGCGATGGCTTCGCGGTTGCGCCTACCGTAGGAGCCTTCGGGCAGGCTCTGGCCGAACTGCTCGACCTCGCGGATGTGGGCCTCGCGCTCGTCGGCGTGCGCGGCGATGGCAAAGATGGCGGCGTTGGCGGTGGTGACGTCCAGGATGAGGCTGACCGTGTGGCTGTCGGGGTCGCGGTCGGCCAGGGCGATGATCCGGGGTCCCTCGGTGTCGGGCCACGCTTGCTCGGGGACCAGGCCTTGGCGGGCCCGGTCGTGGAGGCCGAGGAGCATCAGGTCGGCGCGGTCGATCTGGTCGCAGGCGGGGCCGAAGTTCTCGCCGATCGGCCCGACGTCAGTGCCGCGGCTGACGCAGTACTGCATGAGACGGACAGCTTGCGAGTGGTCTGGGTAGTTTCCCGAGCGGGCGTGGATCCGCAGCTGGGTCTTCAGCGCCGGGCTGATCGCTCCGGTCTCGACGAAGCGGACTAGGCCCTGGGCGAAGACCGGGGCTTGCGGCCGGGCGGCCAGCCAGATGGCCAGTCGCTGGGCGGTGACGTGGTCGAC
>JBKQQQ010000695.1:0-13841 GCA_052144275.1 Streptosporangiaceae bacterium | reverse complement strand
GGGCCCGGCCTGGAACGGGCGCGGCTACATCGACGGGAACGGCACCCCGGCGGCGGGCTTGTACCTGAACGCCATCTGGACCTATTCGCAAAGCGGCCTGCCGAAGGTCCTGGCGGGCGGCCTCCCGCCCAACGCCCGCCAGGGATCCCCGGGCTACGTGCCCGTCAAGCCCGTGACCTACCCGCAGATGCTGAAGCAGATCAGGGCCTGGCGGGTGTCGGCCGTGGTGGCGGTGGCTAAGCCTGACTCAGGGCTAGGTATGTACCTGAAGCTCCTGCTCGGTCCGCCCGCCATCGTGGTGGGCGATGTGCTCGCCTGGCGGACGTCAGCAGGGTCGTGACTCCGGTAGGTCACGCAAGGCTGAGCGGCGCCCTCAGAGGCGATTCATAGGCTGGTCTCGGATTCATAACGACGGCAGAGGCCGTTCGGCAGGTACGCATAGCCGCGTCGGGCAGTGTGGTCAGTGCAGCCCAAAGACAAGGACCAGCTAGAAGGAGCTGACAATGACCATGCTGTGGATCAACGTACTGCTGGCGATTCCGTTCATCGCGCTGTGGGCCGGCATCCCGATGTGGCTCGTGCTGAGGCGGCCGGACGCCAAGCCGGCGATCGCTGCGGCACCCGCCGTGCGGACGCTGCCCGTGGTGCGCCACGAAGACGCCGCTTACCGCCGCGTCGCCTAACCCGGCGTGCGGGCGTGCCAGCCGGAGCCGCCGCAGGCGCGGACAGCTACACATCGGCAGCAGCGCCGGATGACCGGCGATCGCGGGCCGGGAGGTCAGGTTTGACGGGCCTTCCGGCCCGTCGTTTTTTTATGTGAGAGGCTGCCGGGATGCTGGCGTTGAGCATCGCGTGCGTGCTGGCCGCGGTCGCGTGGACCTACCTGGTCATCGGGCATGGCGGGTACTGGAGGACCAGCCAGCGGCTGCCGCCCGTCAGCCGTGATCCGGACACCTGGCCGGACGTGGTGGCGGTCGTCCCGGCCAGGAACGAGGCCGAGATGCTGCCGGCCACGCTGCCCGCGCTGCTCGGGCAGGAGTATCCGGGGGCGCTGACCGTCATCGTGGTCGATGACCGCAGTTCGGATGGCACCGCCGAGGTCGCCGCGAAGCTCGGCGGCGGACGGCTGAAGGTGATCGCCGGGACGGCGGCTCCGGCCGGATGGGCGGGCAAAGTGTGGGCCATGGCCCAGGGACTCGGCGCGGCCGGCCTCCCGCCCGCCGCGGGCGCCACCCCGGGGCCCGGCGGCTACGTGCTGTTCACCGACGCCGACATCGTCCTGGCGGCTCGCACGCTGCGCGATCTGGTGGCCGCGGCGGAGGCGGACGACCGGGACCTGGTCTCGCAGATGGCGCTGCTGCGGACGGCAACCGGGTGGGAGCGCGTCGTGGTCCCGGCCTTCGTGTACTTCTTCGCTCAGCTGTATCCGTTCCGGCGGGTGAACGTGCCCGGCTCGCGGACGGCCGCGGCGGCCGGCGGCTGCATGCTGGTACGCCGCGACGCGCTGGTGAAGTCCGGCGGCCTGGCGCCGATCGGCGGCGCCCTCATCGACGACGTGGCCATGGGCCGCATGATCAAACGCCAGCGGGGCCGCTGCTGGCTCGGGCTGTCCCGCCAGGTGGTCAGCGTGCGCCCGTACCCTGGGCTCGGCAGCTTGTGGCAGATGGTGGCCAGGTCTGCCTACGTCCAGCTGAACTACTCCCCGGCGTTGCTGGCCGGGACGATCATCGGGCTGCTGTTCCTCTACCTCCTGCCCCCGGCCGGGGCGGTCGCCGGGCTCGCCGGCCTGCTCTCCGGCGGGGCCGCGCCCCAGGATGCCGGCCCGGCGGCCCTGGCGGCCGGCGCGGGACTGGCGGGCTGGGCGCTCATGTCGCTGAGTTACCTGCCCATGCTGCGGCTGTACCGGCTGTCGCCGCTGCGCGCGCCCGGCCTGCCGCTGATCGCCCTGCTCTACGCCGGCATGACCGCCGACTCCGCCCGGCGTCACCACACCGGCTGCGGCGCCGAATGGCGCGGCCGCACCAACGGCAAGCTTGACGCCGCGGGCGGTTGAACACTCCCGGGAAGCAGAGATGCGTAGCGGAAACGCGCGTCGTTCGATGCGACCTTCCGCCCGTGCGGGCCGGCGGGGCTGATGGGGCGTGGCAGATGATCCAGCTAAGCGACGAGGCTAAGAAGGTGGACACGTGACGATCAGCGTTCAGGGTGTGGTGGCCCGTGGTAAGGGTGAGCCGGTCGCGGTGACGACGATCCTGGTACCCGAGCCCGGCCCGGGCGAGGCGCTCGTCACCGTGCAGGCCTGCGGGGTGTGCCATACCGACCTGCACTACAAGCAGGGCGGCATCGGCGAGGACTTCCCTTACCTGCTCGGGCACGAGGCGGCCGGCGTGGTCGACGCGGTCGGGCCGGACGTGACCGACGTGGCGCCGGGCGATTTCGTCATCCTGAACTGGCGCGCGGTGTGCGGGCGGTGCCGTGCCTGCAGCCGCGGCCGGCCGTGGTACTGCTTCAGCACCCATAACGCGAGCCAGAAGATGACGCTGGAGGACGGCACCCCGCTGTCCCCGGCGCTGGGCATCGGCGCGTTCGCGGAAAAGACGCTGGTCGCCTCCGGGCAGTGCACCAAGGTCGATCCGGCGATCCCGGCGGCCACCGCCGGGCTGCTCGGCTGCGGCGTGATGGCGGGCCTGGGGGCCGCGCTCAACACGGCCGGCGTGACCAGGGGCGACAGCGTCGCGGTGATCGGCTGCGGCGGCGTGGGCGACGGCGCGATTCTCGGCGCCCGGCTGGCCGGCGCGCGGACGATCATCGCCGTGGACGTGGACGACAGGAAGCTGGAGTGGGCCCGCGGTTTCGGCGCCACCGACGTGGTCAACTCG
The DNA here is from genome assembly GCA_052144275.1 of Streptosporangiaceae bacterium. GTDB lineage: Bacteria > Actinomycetota > Actinomycetes > Streptosporangiales > Streptosporangiaceae > Palsa-504. The sequence goes on along the minus strand of JBKQQQ010000695.1, from coordinate 10,962 downwards.
CGGACCACCGATCCGGTCGCCGGGATCAGGGAACTGACCGGCGGGTTCGGCGCGGACGTGGTGATCGAGGCTATCGGCCGGCCGGAGACCTACGAGCAGGCGTTCTACGCCCGCGACCTGGCCGGCACGGTGGTCCTGGTCGGCGTGCCGACGCCGGAGATGCGGCTGGAATTGCCGCTGCTTGACGTGTTCGGCCGCGGCGGGGCGCTCAAGTCGTCCTGGTACGGCGACTGCCTGCCCAGCCGTGATTTCCCGATACTCGTCGACCTGCACCTGGCCGGGCGCCTGCCGCTGGACAAGTTCGTGTCGGAGACGATCGCCCTGGGCGACGTGGAAGAGGCCTTCGCCAAGATGGGCCGGGGCGAGGTGCTGCGCAGCGTCGTGACGCTGTGAACCACGCGGCGGCCGCGGACCCCGCCACTCGCATCGCGATGTGGTCGGGGCCGCGGGCCGTGTCCACCGCGCTGATGCGGGCCTGGGAGAACCGGCCGGACACGGTGGTCGCCGACGAGCCGCTCTACGCCTTCTACCTGGACCGCACGGGCCTGGACCACCCGGGGCGGGGCGAGGTGATCGCGAGCCAGCCCACCGACTGGCGGGCGGTGCTGGCCCGGCTGGCCTGCGCTCCGCTGCCCGGCGGCGCGGCGATCAGCTACGCCAAGCACATGACGCATCACCTGCTGCCCGAGGTGGACCGGGCCGTGCTCGCCCCGTTCAGGCACGCGCACCTGATCAGGGATCCGCGCGAGCTGCTCGCCTCCTACGCCCGGGTGCGGACCGAGCCGACGCTGGCCGACCTCGGCCTGGCCCAGCAGGCCGAGATCTTCGAGACGTTCGGCGGCCCGGTGGTCGATTCCCGCGACCTGCTGGCCGATCCCGAGGGCATCCTGCGTGCGCTGTGCCAGGCTCTCGCCGTGCCTTTCGACGACCGGATGCTGGCCTGGCCGGCCGGGCCGCGGGACACTGACGGGGTGTGGGCGCCGTACTGGTACGACAGCGTCCGGTCCTCGACCGGCTTCACCGCTTACCGGGCGCCGGCCGAGCCGCTGCCGGCCCGCCTCGAGGCCCTCGCGGACCGGTGCATGCCGTACTTCTCCCGGCTGTACCAGTACCGCATCGCCCGTCAAGCCCAGGGAGGTTCTGATGCTGCAGGTCTTCGATGAGCGTAACCGCGACCTCATCGTCAACGTGGACGGCAGGCTCATGCACCGGGACCGGGCGATGGTGAGCCCGTTCGACTCGGTCGTCCAGGGCGGTGACGCGGTCTGGGAAGGGCTCAGGCTCTACGGCGGGAAGATCTTCCGGCTGGACGAGCACCTGGCCCGGCTGCGCGCCTCGGCCCGGGCCCTGGCGTTCGGCCAGATCCCGTCCGACGAGGAGATCACCGAGCAGATCAGGCGCACGCTGGCCGCGAACGGCATGCGGGACGGCGTGCACATCAGGCTCACCCTGACCCGCGGGGTCAAGCTCACCTCGGGCATGGATCCGCGACTCAACCAGGCCGGGCCGACGCTGATCGTGCTGGCCGAATTCAAGGAACCGGTGTACGACGCGGGCGGCATCACGCTGATCACCGCGAGCGTGCGCCGCCCGGCGCCGGACTGCCTCGACCCGAAGATCCATCACAACAACCTGCTGCCGTCGATCCTGGCCAAGATCGAGGCGAACGTGGCCGGGGCCGACGATGCGGTGATGCTCGACCATCGCGGCTTCATCGCGGAGACCAACGCCACGCACATCTTCATGGTGAGCGGCGGGACGCTGGCCACGCCGACCACGGTCTCCTGCCCGGAGGGCATCACCCGGGCGGCGGTGCTCGACCTGGCGGCCGCGGCCGGGATCGGCTGCGAGACCGGCGACTACACGCTGCCCCAGCTCTACACCGCCGAGGAGGCGTTCGTGACCGGCACCATGGGCGGACTGGCCCCGGTGGTGTCCGTGGACGGCCGCGCCATCGGCGACGGCACCCCCGGCCCCGTCACCAAACGGCTGACGTCCCTGTTCGCCGACCTCACCGCCACCACCGGCACCCCGGTCACCTGAGGTCACCATCATCGTGGGCTTGTGCCGCCCCCCACCCGCAGCAGTAACAGCCACGATGGAACATCGTGGCTGTTCCGGCGACAACAATGCTCCATCGTTGCCGTCAGGCCCGGGGCTAGAACCTCGCCTGCGGCGCGCTCAGGCGTGACGCGCGAGCCAGAAGAGGTGGGCGAGAGCCTCGGGAGGGCCGTAAACGCCCAGGATCAACGGGGTGATGCTCTGCGGGGCGGGGACCGAGGGACGTTCGGGTCAATCGCCCTTGATCTTCCCGTCCTGCAGTTCGAGGACGGAATCGGCGATGCTGATGAGGTTCGGGTCGTGGGTCGCGACCAGGGCGGTCACGCCCTCGGACTGCACGACCGTGTGCAGCAGGCGCATGATCTGCTTCGCGGTCTCGGAGTCGAGCTGGCCGGTGGGCTCGTCCGCGAGCAGCACCTCCGGGCTCCCGGCCAGGGCCCGGGCGATCGCCACCCGCTGCTGCTGGCCGCCGGACAGCTCGCCGGGCCGCTGCCTGGCGTGCTCGCCGAGGCCGACGATGTCCAGCATGAGCCGGACCCGTTCCTCCCGCTCCTTCGGGGCCACCCCGGCGATCCGCAGCGGCACCCCGACGTTCTCCGCCGCGGACAAGATCGGGATGAGGCCGAACGACTGGAAGATGAACGCCACCGACGTGCGGCGCAGCCGCATCCGCTCGTGGTCCGACATCGCGGTCACGTCCCGGTCCGCGACCCGCACCTGGCCGCCGTCCGGCAGGTCGAGCCCGCCGACGATGTTGAGCAGCGTGGTCTTCCCCGACCCCGACCGGCCGCGCAGCGCCACCAGCTGGCCGGCCTGGACGGTGAAGGAGACGCCGCGCAGCGCTTGGGTGGCGGTGCGCCCGCTGCCGAAGGTCCGCGTCACCCCGGCTACCTCCAGCATGTTCCGGGCGATGACGGGGCTCGGGGCGCTCACTGCGGTTCCCGCCGGTCTGGCCAGACGCCGATGTGGTCGGGCTCGGCTTCCAGCCGCACCAGGTCGCGCATGCCGAGCGGTTCGGTCATCTCCCGCGGCAGCTGCAGCCGCCCGGCGCGGTCGAGCACCGCGTACTCCACCGCGTGCTGCGCCACGTCGCCGTCGCCGCCGGTTGTCGCGTGCCGGTGTGTCTCCGCGCTGGTCCGGCCGTCCCTGATCGCGATGACCCGGCGCACCACCGACGACACCGCCGGGTCGTGCGTGACGATCAGCACGGTCACGCCGAGCTCCGCGTTCGCCTGCTGCAGCGCGCCGAACACCTCGGCCGCGGTGGCCGTGTCGAGCTCGCCGGTGGGCTCGTCGGCGAGCAGTACCTTGGGCTCGTTGACCAGGGCCACCGCGATGGCGGCCCGCTGCTGCTCGCCGCCGGACAGCTGGTCGGGCCTGCGGTGCAGGCAGTCGGCGAGCCCGAGCAGCTCGAGCAGTTCCGCCGAGCGCGCGCGGCGGGCCCTGGCCCCGGCGCCCGCCAGCCGCATGGGCAGCTCCACGTTCTGCTGCGCGGTCAGGTACGGCAGCAGGTTGCGTGAGGTCTGCTGCCAGATGAAGCCCACGGTCCGGCGCCGGTAGGCCAGCCGCTGCCGTGCGCTCATCGCCGCGAGATCGTGGCCCGCCACCCGAACCGAGCCCGCGGTGGGCGTGTCCAGCCCGGCCAGGATGTTCATCAGCGTGGACTTGCCGCTGCCCGACGCCCCCACCAGGGCGGCGATCTCGCCCTCGGCCACCAGCAGGTCAAGCCCCTGCAGGGCCTGGACCTCGATCCCGGCCGCGACGTAGATGCGGACCAGGCGGTCGCACACGATCAGCGAGCCCGCGCCGAAGTCACGGTGCTGCCGCGCCGACTCCGACCCCAATTCGCCCAGGTCCGCGATGCTGGTGCCCATTCCCTGCCTCTCCTTACCTCTAGTTTGCCCGGAGTATGCCGGTGATGCCACGACGGCGCAGCGCCCTGGCCTCCGCGGTCAGCGCGGCCAGGGCGAGCACCACGATGACGGCGGCGGGCAGGCCGAGGGCGAGCACGTCGGGCTGGAACTGGACCGGGGCGCTCGTGCCGGTGAAGGCGGACAGGTCGATCGACGAGCCGACCACGTGCGGCAGCGCCACGGCGCAGACGGCACCCGCCACCACCGCGGCGAGCACGGCAGGCATGGCTTCGGCCATGACCAGCCGGGTGGCCCGCTCGTGGCCCATGACGGTGAGCCGGGCCAGGGTCAGCTCGCGCTCCCCCGATCCGAGGGCCAACCCGAGGATCACGATGAACAGGCCGAACGCGGCGGCGGTGACGATGGTGAGCGCGATGATGAGCCCGGCGCCGTGCTGCAGCGGCGAGCTGGCCAGCGAGGCGAGCACCGCGGTGCGGAAGGTGAGGAAGCTGCCCGGGAACACCTTCTGAGCCACGGCGGAAAGCTGGGCGTCGTCGATCGCCGACCCGGTGACCAGGATCGTGCTGGGGAGGGGCTGGCCGGCCGGCCCGGGCAGGGTCTGCAGCGGCATGACCACGAAGGCACCGCCGCCTGGCTGGGCGGGAGTGCCGCTCAGGGTGCCCGTGACCCGCACCTTGAACGGTCCCATCGCGGTCAGCGTAGTCAGCTGCGTCGCCCCGGTGCCGAGGATGGCGGCGGCGGACGGCGAGGCCAGCACCGGCACCGTGGCGCCAAACGGCGTGATCCCGCCCGCCGCGGTGCCGATCTTGGCGGCCGCGAAGGCGGGGAACGGCGTGCCCGCGACCACGGCCGCGTAGCTGGCCGGGTCCACCGCGACCACCGTGATCGGCTGGCCGAACGGCGTGACCCAGCTCGTGCTCCAGACCTCGGCGGCGTGACGCACGCCGCGGACCGCGGCGATCGCCCGCACCGTCGCGGGGCTGACCGGGGGAGAATAGGGACCCGCCTGGATCAGCACGTCCGCCCCGGTGGTGTGCCAGGAGGCGGCGACCTCGCCACGGGCGACCCCGTTGCTGACCATCCCGGCGAAGGTGGCCAGGCTGAGCGCGAGCACCAGCGCGAAGGCGGGCAGCACCCCGGCCAGCGAGGACCGGGCCGCCCGGGACAGCGCGACGAAGCCGGTCGCGCCCGCGCGGCGCGCCGAGGTGGCGAGCAGGCCACGGACGGCCAGCGGGTACAGCCGCAGCATGACCACGACGACCGGGATGGCCACGAGCACCGGCGTGAGGGTGAGGTACAGGTCCACCCCGCCGCCTGCGGGGACGCCCTGATTGCGCAGCACGACCAGGCCGGCGACCGAGGCGGCGATCGCGGTGACCTCGGCGACCGGGCGGCGCCACGCCCGGGCGGGCCGGCCGCTCCCGGCGCCGGTGATCCGGGCCGGGTTGCTGGCCGGGGCGGGCCTGCGGTACCGCCACACCGCGATCAGCGGCGGGCCGGCCAGCGCGGCGAGGACCGCGATCCCGGCCAGCGGCCAGCCGGACCCGCCGGCCGAGGACGATCCGGCGCCGCCGGGGATAAGCGCGATGGCCAGGGCCGCGCCGAGCACCGCGGCGGGCCCGGCCGCGAGCACCGCGGCGCGGGCCAGCAACGTCGCCACCTGCCGCAGCGACCCGCCCCTGGCTCGCAGCATGGTCAGCTCCACGTCCCGCCGCGCGACGATCATCCTGGCCGCGAGCAGGATCACCGCCGCGCCGACCACGATCAGGCTGACGAACAGCAGCAGCAGCACCGTCTCGATGGCCGCCTGGGTGCTGAGGAACAGCGACAGGTCCGAGATCAGCGGCGAGGTGACCGCCAGCGTATCCGCGCTCGGGGAGAGCGGTCCGGTCAGCGCGGGCGGCGTCGTGGTCGCGCGGTTGAGCGCGTTGTCCAGGCCCTGCGCCTGATCCGCGGTCACCTTGCTGGGGTCAAGCGGGAATTCCCAGCTCAGCTCCATGCCCGGCCCGTTGAACGCCTCCTGCATCGCCACCAGCTGGTCCGGGTCGGCGAAGACGCCCCCCACCCAGAACGGTATGCTCGCGGCCGAAAGCTGCTGCAGCGCCGGCGTGCCCGCGGTCGAGTCTTGCGTCCAGAAGGTCGAGCCAGGGCCGCGTTCCCGCACGATCGCGGTGACGAACAGCCCGACCGGGCCGGACGAGGTCGCCACCGACAGGCGGCTCCCCGGGTGCAACCCGAACCGCGCGGCCGTCTGCGTGGTGGCCGCCACCGCGAGCATCCCGGCCGGGACCGCGCGGCTCGCGTAGGCGCCCGCCGTGAGCTGGGCGTTGCTGGTCAGCGGGTCGCGGTAGAGCACCTCGAGCTTCGGCGGCAGGCCAGCCTGCGCGCGGGGCCCAGCGCCCGAGACGACGACGAACAGGTTGGTGGCCAGGCTGGCCCACTGGCCCGCCGCGAGCGGGAGCCCGAGCGCCGCGAGGCCGCCGCCGATCTCGCGGGTGGCCTCGGTGAACTCGCCGGCCGTGATGTTCTGGCTGTTTTCCACGCCGTTCTGGACCAGCGAGCCGGTGAAATCGCCCCAGTTCGCGCCGACCTGGACGGTCTTGGTGGTGGCGCTGAGGCCGGCCAGGGTCTGGTGCAGTGCCTGAGTCCGGGTGTGCTGGCTGAGCGCGGGCCCGGCCAGCGCGGCGAACACGCAGCCGCAGACCAGCAAGGCCAGCGCGAGCATGCTGCCCGCCGCGGCCCCCACCGTCCGGCTCACGCCGGGTATCAGCCTCATGCTCTGCTTTCCCGCTCGCTCATGCTGACTCCGACGCTTTCCCGCTCGCTCATGCTGACTCCGACGCGCGGAGTTCGGCGGCGGCGTCTGGGCGCCGCGCGATGGTCAGGGACGCGGCCAGCACCGGCAGCACGGCGACCGCCAGGGCCAGCGGCAGCGTCTGGGACCAGCCGAACTGGATTCGCACCGGCGGCACCGGAGTGGTCGCGGACGAGGTCAGGGTAATGGCGGGGACCAGCAGTTCGGCCAGCACGACCCCGAGGACCAGGCCGGCCAGCGCCGACGGCAGGCTCAGCATGAGCTTTTCCAGGCAGAGCTGGCCCGCCGCCGCGCGCGGCGCCACGCCGAGGGCGGCCAGCAGCGCGTTCTCGGCGCGCCGCTGCCGGACGCCGGCCGCGATGCTCACGCAGAAGCCGGTGATGGCCAGCGCCGCGGCGGCGACGGCGACGGCCAGCAGCGCTTGCTGCGGCACGGTCGACAGCGGATTGCCCAGCAGCCCGGATGCCACCCCGGCCGCGCTCGTGACGGCGGAGCCGGGCGGCAGGGTGGCGGCCAGCCCGGGCGGCACCCCGGAGATCCCGGAAGAAGTGGCCAGCCACCACTGCGTCACCTGGGCAGGCTCAAGCGCGCTGCCGGTCAGGAGGTCCTGCAGGCGGCCGAGGTCGACGATGAGAGCGCCGCCGCCGGCCGAGACGGTGGGGAACGTCGTCACCGCCGCGACAATCTTCACGCTGATGACCGCGCCGTTGATGGTGGTCTGCACGGTGGATCCGACGCTGGCGTTGGTCGCGGCCAGGTAACGCTGGGTGGCCAGCCCGGGGATGGCCGTGGCGGGAGGCGCCGAGGTCAGCTGGAGCTGCGCGTCGATCGAGGTGGGGGGCACGTTGCCGAAGCCGCTCGCCGCCTGCCCGTAGCCCGGGTTGAACGTCACCGCCTGCGCGCCGCGGCCGGGCTCACCGGTGGCCGAGACCGCGGGCAGGCCGGGCAGGCCGGACGGGCCGGCCGTGCCGAGGTTCTGCCGGACGCCCGCGAGTTCGGGGGACGTGGCGGCGGCGGTCCAGCCGCGTAGCGCCGCGCCGGCGATCTGGGCCGTCCCCGGGCCGCCGGACACGCTGTCCACGGTGAAGGTGGCCGGGACCCGGGCCTGGCCGGCGGGCAGCGTGTAGTCCAGGCTCACCCCGGTCAGCCGCACCGGGTAGATGGCCTTCGCGGCCCCGGAAGCGCCGCTGGCCGCCGGGGCCGCCAGGGCCGCCGGGGCTGCCGTGGCCGCGACGGCCTGGTTGGCGAGGGTCACGGCGAGCGTATGGGGCCGGCCGTCGGCGGGCAGCGTGCCCGCGTCGAGCTCGTAGACGTCGCTGTCGGCGTCCTCGACCGAGACGCTCACGGTGGCCGGGGCCAGTCCCAGCGAGGCCGGGCCGAGCACGGCGGTGAGCTGGAATTCGCCGGTGCGGCCGGGCAGCGTGACCCCGCGGGCCGGCCCGGCGGGACTGATCGTGCCGAACAGTGCGGCCGCGGGCAGCGGCGACTGGTCGGAGCGGAGCAGCGTCACGTTCGCCGCCTGGGCCGAGTCGACCGCGAGGGTCTGGCTGCCGGTGGCCGTTTCGCTGAACGTCGCGACCGGCATGGCGTGCCGTACTCCCGGCAGCTGGACGAGCGCGGCGGCCTGGGCGGCCGACAGCGGCTGGCTGGTTTCCACCCGCACGTCCGCGCCCGAGCCGAACGCGGCCTGGTCGTGGTCGGAGAGCGTCCAGCTCTGCCGCTGGGCCAGCGCGAGGGTTCCCGTCGCCACGGCCAGCACGATCAGCAGCGCCGCGCCGCCCTGCCTGATCGGCTGGCGGCTGATCTGCCAGCTGGCCATGGCCGCGGTCAGCCGCCGGCCGCGTGCGGCCAGCCGGTCGCCGGCCTTGCCGCCGGCCGGCAGCAGCCGCAGCGCGAGGACGGTGCCGCCGGCCAGCGCCAGCGCCGGCGCGATCACGATCACCGGGTCGACGCCGAAGTTGCCGTTCGCGCCGGCCGACACCGCCGAGTAGTGCCGCAGCTGCCAGCCCGCGACTACGGCGAGCAGCACCAGGGCCACGTCCGCGCCCGCCCTCGTGAGCGAGGAAATGGCCGCCTGCCTGCCCCGGCGAGCCCGGGCCGTGCCCGGGGTCACGATGCTGAGCGCGGGCACCACCATGATCACTATCGCGCCTGCGGCGACCGCGGCGCAGGCCGCGAGCGCCGGCCAGTCGGCGCCGGCCGCGCCGGTCCCGGCCACTGCGGTTCCCGGGAGCAGCTCGGCGAGCAGGACGCCGGCCACGCCGCCGGCCGCCGACGAGAGCAGGCACAGCGGTACGGCCTCGGCCGCGGTCAGCCGGACCAACTGCCAGCGGGTGGCGCCGCGTGCCGTCAGCATCGCGGACTCGCCCTCGCGCTGGCCCGTGAGCAGCCGTGCCACCGCGAGCAGCGCCGCCGCGGCGAGCAGGAAGAGCAGCACGGCGCTGATGGCCAGCAGCGAGCGGGCGACGTCCAGGTTGCTCGCGGTGCCGTTGAGCACCACGGGCAGGCTCGTGGTGAGGTCGAGGTCGGGAAGCTGCACGGCGTTCGCCAGCGCCTGCCGCAGGGCGTCCACCTGGCCCGCCACGGCGCCGAGCTCGTCAGCGGGAACGCTCGCCGTCTGCGGCTGGGCCAGCCAGGAACCCGAGTAGACGGCCAGCGTCCCGGCTTGCCCGGCTGGCCCGGCGAAGGCCCCGGCCGACACGACGAGCGGGCCGTAGGTGGTGAAGCCGCTGGCCGTGCTGGACCCGGTGAGCGCGATCTCGTTCAGGCTCCAGTACTCCGACGACACCTGCCTGGGCCGGTACAGGCCGGTTACCACGAACCGGACGGATTGCCCCGATATCCCGTCCTTCATCCGCAGCATGTCGCCGTCGGTCACGTGCAGCAGCGCGGCGGCCGAGGCCGGCAACGCCGCGGGGACGGGCTGGCCGCTGACCGGCGCGCCGGGCCAGTGGCCGGAGATCAGCACCGCGTGCGCGGTGATGCCGCCGAGCACGGCGGCTTCGGCGATCGGCTGGTTGCCCGCACTGACCGGCTGGGCGGGCTGCGCGCCTGGCACGAACCCCAGCGGATCAGACCAGTAGGCGTGGTAGAACGCGAACGGCGTGCCCGCCAGCGCCACGGAGATCATGCCCGGCAGCTGGGACGTGTACTGCGCGCCCTGGCTGGCGTTGACGTTGCCGTTGCCGGTGATGACCAGCGCGGTCCCGGACGCACCGCCCAGGTCGTGCCGGACGGCGCGGGGCAGGGCCTGCCCGCTGAAGGCGGTGAGCGCGGTGGCCAGCGCCGCAGCCACCGCGGTGGTGAGCGCTGCCGCGATAATCACCATGCGGTGAGCGTTCATCCGAGGCAGTATCAGCGAACCCCGTGTCAAGCCCATTTGGACAGGAGCCTACGATCCGGACTGACTGATAAAAAGAGTGCGTACATCACCTGGTACCCGTCTGTGACCGGGCCGGGATCGAAGGCATCGGAAGGGGCGCAAGGTGTCGGTCATCGTCATTACCGGGGCCGCGGGCCTGGTCGGGTCCATGTTGCGGCCGAGGCTGGCGCAGCCCGGGCGTACGCTGCGGGTGCTCGACATCGCCCCGCTTACGGCCGGCCCGGGCGAGGAGGCCATCCAGGCGTCGGTGACGGACCTGGACGCCATGACGGCCGCCTGCCAGGGAGCCGACGCCGTCATCCACCTGGCCGGGATCCCGGGCGAGGCGACCTGGCCGCGCATCCTCGACCTCAACATCAACGGCAGCTACGTGACGTTCGAGGCGGCCCGGCAGGCCGGGACACCGCGGGTGATCTTCGCCTCGTCCAACCACGCGGTGGGGTTCACGCCCCGGTCGGCCTTCCCCGTGCCCGACTACGCCTTCCCCGCTCCGGACACCTACTACGGCGTCTCCAAGGCAGCCGTCGAGGCGCTGGCCGCGATGTACCACCACCGGCACGGCCTGGACGCGATCTGCCTGCGGATCCTGTCCTGCTTCCCGCGGCCGACCACGACCCGGATGCTGTCCACCTGGCTGTCGCCCGACGACGCGGGCCGCCTCTTCGAGGCCTGCCTGACCGCCGAAAGGCCCGGGTTCCGGGTCGTCTTCGGGGTGTCCGCCAACACCCGCGGCGGCTGGGTCTCGCTGGCCGAGGCGAGGACGCTCGGCTACCAGCCCCAGGACGACGCGGAGGCCTTCGCCGCCGAGATCATCGCCGCCCACGGCGAGC
>JBKQQQ010000694.1:0-2602 GCA_052144275.1 Streptosporangiaceae bacterium | reverse complement strand
CACTCGAGGATGTCTAACCCGGCGATCTGCTCCTTGGTCTCGGCGAACGGCCCGTCGGCGATCAGCACCTCCCCGCCGCGCACCCGCACCGTCGTCGCATCGCTGACCGGCCGCAGGCGTCCCCCATATTGCTTAACGCCCTTCGACTCCATCTCACTGACCCAGGCCTGCACCGCCTGCGCGGCCGGTGACCCTTCCTGGTCAGAATTCCCGGCCGGACTCAGCGGCGCGGTCTCATCGAGGCAGTGGATCAGGAGGTACCTCATCAGTCCTCCGCCGGCCCGGGCCAGAACGGCCGGATCTCGATGGTGCCGAACCGGGCCACCGGGTGCTTGGACGCCACCTCGATCGCCTCGTCCAGGCCGGCGCACTCGAGGATGTCTAACCCGGCGATCTGCTCCTTGGTCTCGGCGAACGGCCCGTCGCTGACCAGCAGTTCGGCGCGGCGGACCTGGACCGTGGTGGCGTCGCTGACGTACCTCAGCCGGTCGCCGTGCAGCAGCACGCCCCGGCCGTCCATCTCGGCCAGCCAGGACTCGATCGACGGGGCCTCCGGCTGACGGTCCTGGAGTCTGCGGCTGCGCTCGGCGTCCTCGTCGATGCAGTGAATGAGCATGTACTTCATGGGTGGCCTCCTTCGTCCATCATCTCAACGACGAACGGCGGCCGGCCGGGATGGACAGGCGCAAGACGAACACGATCGGCTGGATCGACGCGCGCTACAGAAGGACGTCGAGCATCATCGGGGTGGTGAGGCGGGCGGTGCCGCCCGCGGGTTCGGCGGTGAGGGCGAGGTGATCCCCGGCTCGCAGCCCGGAGGCGATGACCGGTCCGGTCATGTGGTGCGGGCCCGGCGGGAGCATCGTCACCGGCCGGTCCCCGGCCGGGCCGATCAGCCAGAGCTCGTAGCCGCGAGCGGCGGGCAGCGCGTGCAGGTCCGCGGCGGTGAACACCAGCGCGCGCATGGAGTGGGACATCACGATGGTGACCGTGCCGCCGCCAGTGACCGCCCCGGTCATCATGGTGGCGTCCCGCGCGGTCAGCACCGCGGTGATCTGCTGGCTGCTGGCCTGGTCGGCGCTCAGCTGGTCCCGCATGCTGCCGTTGGCGACCCCGAACACCACCGCCACCGCGAGCACGGCTACCGCGGCCAGGGCGGCCGCCGCCACGGCCACCTGGCGCGGCAGGGCCAGGGCGCGGAACCAGGACACGATGGCGCGCATCCGGGGCGTCTCGGTTCCGGCGTCGGCCTGGTTAACGGGGGGCGGCTGCTGCCTGGTCAGGGCCGCGGCGGCCAGCACCCGTTCCTTCAGGCCGGACGGCGGGGGGACGGCGGTGGCGGTGGCCAGCCGGGCGGTGGCCTCGCGCAGGCCGGCGATCTCCTGCGCGCACTCCTCGCACCCGGCCAGGTGGCGCTCGAACCTGGCCCGGTCCGGCGCGGAGATCGCGTCCATCGCGTAGGCGCCGGCCAGGGTATGCGGCTCCCGGCCGTGCGCCTTGCGCCCGCGTAGCTTCATCCCGCCACCCCCAGGCAGTCCCGCAGCCGGATCAGCGCGTCCCTCATCCGGGTCTTGATCGTGCCGGTCGGCACGCCGAGCAGGCTGGCGACCTGGCCGTAGGTGTAGCCGCCGTAATAGGCCAGGGTGACCGACTCGCGCTGCAACTCGGTGAGCGAGCCCAGGCAGCGCCGCACGCGCTCGCGCTCCAGGCTGGACTCGACGGCCTCGGCCACCTCGTCGTAGGGGATGTCGGCCACCGCCGTACGCCGCTCGCGCTCGGACTCTTTCTGGACCGAACGGACCCGGTCGACCGCCCGGCGGTGCGCCAGCGTCATCACCCAGGCGGTCGCGCTGCCCCGTTCGGCGTCAAACTTGGACGCACTCCGCCAGACCTCGAGCAGGACGTCCTGGGTGACCTCCTCGGACTGGGCCGGGTCGCGGATCACCCGGATGACGATGCCGAACACCGACGCGGCGAGGAGATCGTAGACGGCGTCGAAGGCGTCCGCGTCGCCGCGCGCGACCAGGCGGATCTGCTCGCCGAGATCGTTGCAAGGGGGGTCCGGGGGGATGGGTCCCCCCGGGAGCGGGGGGTTCCGGGGGGTCGCCCCCCCGGGCGAGCACGGCGTCATGACTGTTATTCGTAGCAGGGGGCGGCTGGGTTTGGAATGTCGCCCGGTTGTTGCCTGGCCGGCCAAACCCGCGTCGTGGCCGCACCGAATATAGGACATGAGAATGAGTCGGAGGGACCGACAGCGCGCGGGGCTGGGTGCCGTCGCCGGGGTGCTGGCCGCGGGCACCGCGCTGGGCGTGGGACAGTTGGTGGCCGGGCTGACCGGGGCCAACGGGTCGCCGGTGGTGGCGGTCGGCGAGCTGCAGATCGATTTCACGCCGCCGTGGCTGAAGAACTTCGCCATCTCCGAGTTCGGCGCGGACGACAAGCTCGTCCTGGTCAGCGGGATCCTGGTGGTGCTGGCCATCTTCGCGGCCATCATCGGCGCGGCGGCCACGCGGCGGATGGCGTACGGCATGGCCGGCCTCGGGGTGTTCGCGGTGGTCGGGCTGACCGCCGCCGCGACCCGGCCTACCGCGACGTTCACCAG
>JBKQQQ010000693.1:0-19433 GCA_052144275.1 Streptosporangiaceae bacterium | reverse complement strand
ACCCCCAGATACCCGGCCACCAGCGCGATCGCCGCGGCGATGCCGACCGTGTTACGGCTCAGCAGCCGCCTCCCGGATGACGGCCGTCGCGGCGGCACTCCGCCCGCGCCCCCCGGCATCCCAGGCCCGCCTGGCATTCCAGCGCCGCCCGCCCCGCCCGCCCCGGGTGGCGGCGGCCCGGTTGGCCCGGCCGGCGGCGCGGTGCCCTGACCAGTGCCCCCGCCTGGGCCAATGCGGGCGGCCGGCTGGGTTCCGCCCGACGCGATCAGGTCGAGAGCGCGCGCGAACTCACGTACCACCCACACGCACGCGGCGATGTCCAGCCCATGCGCCTCAGCCAGGGTGGCGGCGGCGGACTGGATCGCGCCGTAGTTGCCCAGCCGGGGGATCAGGTCCCGGAGCAGCGCTGGCACGTCGGTCCGGGCTGCGCTGCCGATGAGGGTGGCCTCGCCGGGCAGGTTGCCTAGCCGGGCCTGGCAGATGCCGTCCATGATGACCGCGTTCGACAGGGCCTCCGGCCCGTACTCGGCCACGACCGCCTGCAGGGCCCGGCGAGCGTCGCCGGCCGGGTCGATGACGTGCCCGTTCCCCTCAGTCACCATGGACCTCCCACAGGTGTCCGTAGCGCCGCTACCGGTCACCTTAGTGGTTGTTCGCCGAACGACCCAGGTGACTGATGGTCTTAATGGGGGGATCGCCCTAGCCGTGCGCTAATGGGCCGATTTATAGAACCTAAGTTCTAAATGATGCCGATGGGGTTCACGAGGCCAGTGGGGTAGCCGCGGAGCACGCCCGCTGCCCGTGGCTCAGCGCAGGAAGTCTCTCAGGTGGCGGAGCTGGCGCTCGACGTGCGCGGTCGGTACCGCATGGCCGGTGAACGGGTGAACCGACAGGTCCTTGCCCGCGGTGATCTCGTTGTACGCGGCGAACACCGTGGACGGCGGGCAGATCGTGTCCATCAGGCCCACGCTGAGCAGGCAGCGCGCGGTGATCCGGCGCGCCAGCAGCGCGCAGTCCACGTACCGCAGGGTGTCGAGCGCCGCGGGGATCAGGTCCACGTTGTGCGCGAGGAACTCAGGCACCTCGGTGTAGGGCGCGTCCGGCGCCAGCGTGATGCCTCGCTGGATGTCGCACAGGAACGGCACGTCCGCGTGGCACACCGCGACTGCCTGCGGGACCAGCGCGGCGGTGGCCAGCGCGAGCCCGCCGCCCTGGCTGACGCCGCTCACCGCGACCCGGGGCGCGCCGGCCAGCTCGCTGGCCGCCTCGACCGCCAGCACGGCATCGGTGAACAAGCGGGTGTAGTAGTAGCTCTCCGGCCGGGCGATTCCCCTGGTCATCACCCGGGCGTTTTCCGGGCCGCCGCCATCCTCGCCCTGGCGGTCGCCGGTGGCGCCGGTGGTCCACCGGCCGCCCTGGCCGCGGGTGTCCATCACGAACACGGCGTAACCGAGCGCGGGCAGCAGCGTGTGCTCGGCGGGCATGCCGCGACCGCCGCCGTAGCCGATGAACTTCACCACCACGGGCGTCTGATTGTCCGCGCCCGCGGGTCGCAGGTACCAGGCCCTGATGCGGTCGCCGTCCGCCCCGGAGAACTCCGTGTCGTACACCTCGACCGGCGCGTAGATGTCGGCTTCGTATCTGGTCAGTGCGGGCGGGCGCGCCGCGGCGCGAGCCTGGGCCAGGCGTAGCTGCCACCACAGGTCAAGTTCCGGTGGCTCCGCGGTATCCGTGCGATATTCACGCAACTGGTCCAATGGCAGGTCAAACCAGGGCATTAATCCCTCCGGCCAGTCAAGGCGCCCGTATCTAGCTCTACCATTTTCCTTGTGACGGCGGATCCTGAGGCACGCGGTGATCAGTGGCGCCGCGTCTCCGGGGTATACGGTAACCGGGGCCAGGGCAGCGGGATGCACGGTGACGGGATGTATGCCGACGGTACGGACGTGGGCCGCCGGGATCGCGGCGGCTCTCCGGGGCGGGGCCGCCGCGCCGCTGCCGTCATCGCCTTGATCCTCGGCCTGACCGGGTTCGCCGTCTCGATGACCGGGGTGGCCATCCAGTTGCTGCCGAGGCATTTCACGGCGGGCCAGCAGCGCCAGATCGAGGCGTGGGAAGTCATGCGCCGCTGGCAGACGATGCCCGCTGGGCAGATCTTCCCGGCCTCGGTCTCCTACCAGCTTTCCGCCCAGGACCTCCAGGACACGATGCCGCTTGACCTGGACGCGCTCCGGGTCAGCATCGCGCCGCAGGAATCCGACTGCGCCAAGGCCGTGACCAGCGCGGCGGCCGCCGCGGTGCTGCGCAAGAACGGGTGCGAGGCGGTGCTGCGCGCGACCTACGTCGATGCCACCCGGAGCTACGTGATGACCGTCGGCGTGGCGGTGCTGCCGACCGAAGCCGCGGCCGCCAGCGCCGGCAGCAGCCTGTCCCAGGCGCGGCTGGCCGCGGCGCGCGATGCGGTCAGCATCGCCCGCCTGCCGGCCGGGGTCCTGGTGGTCAGGTTCAGGGGCGCGGCCGCCCGGTTGTACGACTACGACAGGCAGATCTCCGCCAGCTTCACGGCCGGCCCGTACGTCGTCATGTACGCCGCGGGGTACTCCGACAGCCGGCCGCGGGTCCCGGTGATCCAGGACGCGTACTCCGACGAGGAGATGACCAGCATGGCGCAGGGCGTCGCGAATTCCGTCGCGAACACGCTGGCCGCCAGCCCCGCCCCGCCGCACTGCCCGGGCACACCCGGATGCTGAGCCAGGGGTGGCGTGCGGGCCTCGCCGTGCTGGCCGTGTTCGGCGTGCTGTCGCTGGCCGCCCTGCCCGGCCCGGCCAGCGCCGCGGTGCGGCGGGCAGGCGGAGAGTTCGCGGGCTCGGCTGCCGCCGACGGTATCAGGGATAACCAGCAGTGGGTCCTGGGCATGCTGAACGCCGAGGCGGCGTGGTCGGTGACCCGCGGCGCCGGGGTGACCGTCGCGGTGATCGACAGCGGGGTCGATCCCTACGTCAGCGACCTGGCCGGATCGGTCGTTACCGGTCCGGACTACACGGGCGTGACCACGAACCCGGCCAGCAAGGACTGGGGCATTCACGGCACCTGGATGGCGTCGCTGATCGCCGGGCACGGCCACGACGGCGGCTTCAGCGGGGTCATCGGCATCGCGCCCGAGGCGCGGATCCTATCGATCCGGGTGATCCCGGACCGGCAAGATCCGCACTACGGCACGTACGAGCGGGAGGCGGAGACCGCCATCCAGCAGTCGCTGGCCGACGGGATCGACTACGCGGTGGCGCACGGCGCGCGGATCATCAGCATGTCGATCGGCTACAGCGCGCCGAGCGGCACGGTCAGGGAAGCGCTGCAGAAGGCCTACGACCGCGGCGTGGTGGTGATCGCCTCCGCCGGGAACTCGGGCGGCCCGGCCGGCTCGGGCCGCGGCGGCGCGGCGCCCGAGTCTTTCCCCGCCAACT
The DNA here is from genome assembly GCA_052144275.1 of Streptosporangiaceae bacterium. Lineage (GTDB taxonomy): Bacteria > Actinomycetota > Actinomycetes > Streptosporangiales > Streptosporangiaceae > Palsa-504. The sequence goes on along the minus strand of JBKQQQ010000693.1, from coordinate 15,969 downwards.
ACCCGGGCGTGATCAGCGTGGGAGCCGTCAAACCGAGCGGCGCGGTGGCCGTTTTCTCCAGCGACAACCTCTCCGTCCAGGTGGCGGCGCCCGGGGTGTCGGTGCCCGCCCAGGGCCGGGACGGGCAGTACTGGTGGGTCAGCGGCACCAGCCCGGCCTGCGCGCTCGTGGCCGGGGTCGCCGCCCTGATCAAGTCGAAATATCCGGGACTAGCGCCAGACCTGGTGGCCAGCGCGCTGACCTCGACGACCACGGACCGGCCGGCCGGAGGTTACGACAGCCAGGTGGGGTTCGGCATCGTGGACGCGGCCGCCGCCTTGGCCAGGGCCGGAGAACTGGCGGGCGCGCGGACCTCGGAGGCCGGCCTCAAGGGCACCGCCAGGTACCGGGGCGTACTCCCGCAGGCGCCGGTCCGCTCGCGGGGGCCCGGCCAGCTCGTCCTGTTCGGGCTGCTCGCACTGACCTGTCTGGCGCTGAGCGCCGCCGCCGGGATCCTGCTTGTCGTGCTCCGCCGCGCACCGGGCCGGGCGGACCGGTGACGGCCGGCCCCGCGGCCGACGCCGGATCATCGCCGGTCGACGACTTCGCCAGCCACGTGCTCGACGTGGTGGACTCGATCCCGCCCGGCCGGGTGATGTCCTACGGCGACATTGCCGAGTACCTGGGAGATGGTCCAGGTCCCCGGCAGGTCGGCCGGGTGATGGCCGTCTACGGCGGCGCGGTGACCTGGTGGCGGGTGATTCACTCCGACGGCACCCCCGCCCCCGGTCACGACAGCGTGGCGCTCGAGCACTACCTGGCCGAGGGAACGCCGCTCCGCTCCGCCCGGCCGCCCGTCCGGGTGGACATGCGCCGCGCCCGCTGGCCCGGCGGGTCCGGGCCCCCATAGTCTGAAGTACCGGCCCCGCCGCGACACGCCCGGTGTTCGGTGGATCAGCGTGTTCGGTGGATCAGCCGCGAAATGTCAGTGGCGTCTGCTGGAATGCGGTACTGATGGACCAGTCCCACGCACCCGCGTACCGCCTCGTCCGCCGGCCTCTGCCGGCGGCCTCGGCGCCACGCCTGGACCAGGCGCAGCAGCGGGTGGTGGACCACGAGGGCGGCCCGCTGCTGGTGCTGGCCGGGCCGGGCACCGGCAAGACGACCACGATCGTGGCTGCCGTGGCCGACCGGATCGAGCGGCGCGGCATCGCTCCCGAGCGGATCCTGGTGCTGACCTTCAGCCGCAAGGCGGCGGCCGAGTTGCGCGAGCGCATCACCGCCCGGCTGCGCCGGACCACGCGCGAGCCGCTGGCGGTGACCTTCCACAGCTACGCTTACGCGCTGGCCCGCCGCGAGTTCGTGCTGGCCGGCGACGAGCCGCCGCGGCTGCTTTCCGCGCCCGAGCAGCTGCTCGAGGTGCGCCGCATGCTGCGCGGCGAGGCGCAGGACGGCGGGACCCGCTGGCCCGAGCGGCTCCGGCCGGCCCTGGGCACCCGGGGCTTCGCCGAGGAGGTGCGTGACCTGCTGCTGCGCGCCGCCGAGCGCGGCCTGGACGGCCGGGGCCTGCGCCAGCTGGGCAAGCTGCGGGACCGCGACGACTGGATGGCGGCCGCCGCGTTCCTCGACCGGTACGCGGCGCGCTTCGACCTCGCGCCGGTTCCCGCCTACGACTACGCGGAGATCGTCCGCATCGCCGCCGCCCTGCTCGGCCGCGAGGAGACCAGGCAGCGCGAGCGCGGCGCGTACGACGTGGTGCTGGTCGACGAGTATCAGGACAGCGACCCGGCGCAGGAGTCGCTGCTGATGGCGCTGGCCGGGGACGGCCGGGAGCTGATCGCGGTCGGCGACCCGGACCAGTCCATCTACGCCTTCCGGGGCGCCGACGTGCGCGCGCTCACCGAGTTTCCCGACCGGTTCCGCACCGCGGACGGCCACCCCGCGCCGGTGGTGGCGCTGCGCGCCTGCCGCCGCAGCGGCCCCGTCCTGCTGGCCGCGTCCCGCCGGGTGGCCCGGCGGCTGCCCGCCGCCCCAGCCGCGCACGGCAGCCATCGTGACCTGGTTCCGGTGCCCGGCGCCCCGGCCGGGGAGATCCGCATCCTGGTCGCGGACAGCTCGACCCAGGAGGCCGCGCTGGTCGCCGACACGCTGCGCCGCGCCCACCTGGCGGACGGGGTGCCCTGGTCGTCGATGGCCGTCCTGGTGCGCTCGGCGACCCGGCAGGTGCCGCTGCTGCGGCGGGCCCTCACCGCGGCCAACGTCCCGGTCACCGTGGCCGGCGACGAGCTGCCGCTGCCCGACGAGCCGGGCACCCGGCCGCTGCTCATGCTGCTGCGCTGCGCGCTGCGGCCGTCCGAGCTCGACGAGCAGACCGCCGCCGAGCTGCTCTGCGGCCCGCTCGGCGGCACCGACGCCCTCGGCCTGCGCCGCCTGCGCCGGTCCCTGCAGCTGCTGGCCGACGCCGACCCCGAGCAGCGACCTCAGCCGGGGAACGGCGACATGGTCGCGGCGGCCCTGCTCGACCCGCGGGACCTGGCCGTGGTGCCCGACCGGGTGGCGGCGCCCGCCAAGCACGTCGCCGGCCTGCTCGCGGTGGCCCGGTCCGCCATCAAGGCCGGCGGCAGCGCCGAGGACGTGCTGTGGGCCATCTGGGACGCCTCCGGCCTCGCCGGACAGTGGCAGCTCCTCAGCGCGACGGGCGGCCCGGCCGGGGCGGCCGCGGATCGGGACCTTGACGCGGTGCTGGCCTTGTTCGACCAGGCCGCGCACTTCGCCGACAGCATGCCGCCGGGCGCGCCCGGCCTGTTCGCCGAGAGCCTGTCCGGGCAGGAGATCGCCGGCGACACGCTGGCCGAGCGGGCCGTCAGGGAGGACTGCGTCCGTATCCTGACCGCGCACCGGTCCAAGGGCCTGGAATGGGACGTCGTGGTGGTCGCGGGGGTCCAGGAGGAAACCTGGCCCGACCTGCGGCTGCGCGGATCCCTGCTCGGCGTCGACGAGCTCTCAGAAGCCGCGAGGCCCGACCGTACGCCGGAGGCGGGGCAAGCTGCCGACGTGGACGCCGCCATGCTGGCCGCCAAGCTGCTGGCCGAGGAACGGCGGCTGTTCTACGTGGCTATCACCCGGGCCCGGCGGCGCCTCGTGGTCACCGCGGCGGGCGGCGAGGACACTGACCAGCGGCCGTCCCGGTTCCTGACCGAGCTGGCGGGCGATGACATCCTCCTCGAGCGGGTCGCCGACGCCCACGGGGGGCACCGCTGGCTGTCCATGCCCGCGCTGGTCGCCGACCTGCGCCGGGCCGCGGCCGAGACGGCGCGCCCGCCGGCCATGCGGCAGGCCGCGGCGGCCCAGCTGGCCAGGCTGGCCGCCGCCGGGGTCCGCGCCGCCCACCCGCGCGAGTGGTACGCGCTGACCGGGCTGTCCGACGACGGCCCGATCGTGGCCGGCGGCGAGGCGGTCCGGCTGTCCCCGTCCCAGGTCGAGTCGTTCACCAGGTGCGGGCTGCGCTGGCTGCTCGAGGCGGCGGTCGGCGCCGGGCGAACGGATGTCCTGCGCCACCTGGGCACCGTTATTCACGCGGCCGCCGTGCTGGCTGCCTCCGGTGCGGCCGAACGGGCGATAGCTGATCGCATCGACGAAATCTGGCACCATCTTGACTTCGGGAGCGCCTGGTACAGCGCCAAGCAGCGGGCTCTGGCCGAGCGCATGGTCCGCCGGTTCCTCGACTGGCACGCCGAGAACCCGCGCGAGCTGATCGCGGTCGAGCAGGCGCTCAAGGTCCGGATCGGCCAGGTCGAGATCACCGGCCGGGTGGACCGGCTGGAAGCGGACGAGGCGGGCCGTGCGGTCGTCGTCGACCTGAAGACCGGTGGCAGCGCGCCCCGCGAAGACGAGCTCGGCCGGCACCCGCAGCTGGGCGTCTACCAGCTGGCGGTGCTGCTCGGGGCGTTCGAGCGGTTCGGCCTGGCCGAGCCGGGCGGCGCGGAGCTCGTCCAGGTCGGCAAGGCGGCCGGGGTGACCCTGCGGGCCAAGGTGCAGCGGCAGGGCGCGCTGGCCGACGATCAGGAGCCGGGCTGGGCCAAGGACCTGGTGGAGACCGTAGCGGCCGGCATGGCCGGGCCGGTCTTCGAGGCCCGGGTGAACCCAGGCTGCCGCACCTGCCCGGTCGCCTCCTGCTGCCCGGTCCACCCCGACGGGGAACAGGTGACGCCATGACCTGCGCGATCAGGGATTAGTCCGAGCTTGCCTGCTCCCGGCGCATCAGCCGGCGCCCGGGGCCGACCCGGCGCGAACCCGCGTCGGGTGGTGAATCACCCCTGGGTGGTCAGGCGGCCGCCGAGTTCCCGGCTCCTCGGCCAGTTGCGCGGCCAGCTGCCCGCTGGCATGCCGGTCGTCGTGAATACCGTGACCGGCGGCTTGGTCCTGATTGGCCGCGTGCCCGGGTAGCTCATCCGCGCCGGGTGATGCCTGTCGTCGGCGGCGCGGCGGATGCTAGCGGAGCGCGGCCCATCACTTGAGGTCTCCAGGAGAGAATATGAAAGCCGTCGCGGTCTTTCCTGAATCCCGGCAGGTAAAGATCATCGAGCAGGACGTTCCCCGGCTCTCCCGGCCCGACCAGGTCCTGCTGCGGCTGCTGGATGTCGGCATCTGCGGCACCGACAAAGAGATCTGCTCCTTTGAGTACGGCACCCCGCCGCCCGGGCATGATCACCTGGTGATCGGCCATGAGTCGCTGGCCGAGATCGTGCAGGCCGGCCCGGCCGTCGAACGCCTCCGGGTGGGAGACCTTGTCGTGCCCTCGGTCCGCCGCCCCTGCCCGCGTCGCAGCTGCCTGTCCTGCCGTTCCGGGCATCAGGACTACTGCTACACCGGCGAGTTCACCGAGCGCGGCATCAAGGACGCTCACGGCTACATGACCGAATACGCCGTCGACTACGAGCGGTACATGAACGTGGTGCCGCCCGATCTGCGCGAGATCGCGGTGCTGGCCGAGCCGCTGACCATCGCGGAGAAGGCGCTCGCGCAGATCTTCTGGATGATGCAGCACCGCCCGCCCTGGCTCGACCCGCACACACCCGCCCAGGAGCGCGGCAGCGGGCTGTCGGCGCTGGTGCTCGGCATCGGCCCGGTCGGGCTGCTGGGAGCGATGACGCTGGCCATGGCCGGCTTCACCACCTACGTCTACTCCCGCGAGCTGCCTCCCAACCCGCGGATCGACCTGGTCAACGACATCGGTGCGACCTACGTCTCCTCCCAGACCACGACGTTCCCGGACCTGGCCGCGCAGATCGGCAACATCGACCTGGTTTACGAGGCGGTCGGCCACTCCCACTTCGCCCTGCAAGCGCTGCAGGTCCTGGGCACCAACGGCATCTTCGTGATCACCGGCGTCCCTGGCCTGCAGGCCTTCGTCGAGTCAGATCCGGCTCGCCTCATGCGCAACATGGTGCTCAAGAACCAGGTGCTGCTCGGCACGGTCAACGCCGGGCCCGAGGCCTTCGCCTCCGCACTCCGGGACCTCGACGCCTTCCGGCAGCGCTGGCCAGCGGTAGTAGGAACACTCATCGCCGGCCGTTACCCGCCAGAGCAGGCACCGGACCTGATCCTCGGCAGGCCGACCGGCATCAAGAGCGTCATCGCTTTTAACACATCAGGGTGACAGCGCCTCGGGCCCCGCGGCTGGTCAGTCCTCAGGTCCGAGGTAGCTCCAGACCTGTGGAAAGCGCCCGATGCCGAGGGTCCGGCAGATCTTCTGCGCGGCCATGGAGACGGCCTCGGTGAAGGTGGGGAACGCGAGTTGGAGTTCGGCGACTTGCTCGATCGTCATACCGGCGGCCATGCATGCGGCGACCGTTTGCACGGTCTCGGCCGAGTACTCGCCGAGCACGTGAGCGCCGAGGATGGCGTGCGTCTGGCGGTCCGCGAGATGAGAGAAGGCCTGCGGGAAGTCCCGGGCTTCTCGCACAGCGCCCGGGCCCGGTCTTCCCCGCAGAGTCGAATGACTCGACCGTCGGCTCCCAGTCAGTTCCTCAGTCACCGCGTGTACGCTCCCCGCTGGCCACGAGGGAAGGTGGGCGACCATCGAACGCGACGCTGCCACCCCGTCCCTCCGGGTGCCGTCATGATGTGCTCGTCGATAGTCTGCGCCCGGCCCAGGATCCGGGACTCATCCCGCCGGGGTGATGCGCATCGTCGTCGGCCGGTACCACGCTGGCGGGATGCCAGCCATCCGCCAAACGCGGGCCGGCCGGGACTCGCGACGGCGGCGAGCGAATGGCGACGACATGATCGATGAGAAGCGTCAGCGGCTGGACGATGCTGACCTGACCGGGTGGCCGGACCGGGTGGCCGGACCGGCCGGTGATCTACGAAGTCAACACCGCGATCTGGCTGGCTGAGAAGTCGCGGGCCGCCGGGCAGCGGGTGACGTTGGCCGATGTGCCGGCTTCGGCCTGGGACGACGTCACGCCGGCCGGCGTCGACGCGGTGTGGCTGATGGGCGTGTGGGAACGAAGTCCGGTCGGCCTCAAGAGCGACAGTTCGAGGGCCGCCGAGTACGACCGCCGGTCTTCCTGTCGCGCCGGCCCGCCGAGCCACCGGACGCCAGCCTGGCCGGCTGGTACCGGCGGCTGCTGACCGTCGTCGCCAGCCACCAGGTGCGGGCGGGCGCGTGGCAGCTGCTCGAGGTCGGCGGCTGGCCCGACAACGACACCCGCCGCAACCTCCTCGCCTGGTCCTGGTCCGCTACTGACGGTGCTGGCCGGCATCTGGTGGTGGTCAACTTCTCCGCCGAGCCCGCTCAGGGGCGGGTCGGGCTCGGCTGGACCGACCTGCGCGGCCGCAGCTGGACTCTGACCGACCTGCTCGACGACCGCGTATTCGAGCGCAGCGGCGACGAGCTTGCCGGCCAAGGGCTGTTCGTCGACCTGCCGCCGCGGGGCTGTCACCTGCTCGCCGTGCGCTGACGCCGTTCCCGCGAGACACTGACCCGGGTCGCGCCTCACCCGCTCCGGGTGAGTTAGCCGGCCGCGCCGCGGGGGAGGATCAATCCACGACGGCTGCGCAGGAAAACTGCCTCTCGCAGCGGTCACGGCCCGAAACGCGGCCCGCCTCTCACCGGCGTCGCCGCGCCGGGCTTTATCGGCGCGTTGCCTAGGTAAGGATCCAGGAGGCCGCTCATGTACCCGGAAGACCAGGAAGATCCAGCCGACCTTATCGTGGCCAGAACCTGGCAGGCGACGCTCTTCCTGGGCGTCGTGACCGTGATACTCGGGCTGATCGTGAGCTTCCGCCCGTCCGGCTCGCTCAACGTGATCGCCGTCCTGCTCGGCATCCTCATGATCATCTCGGGGATCTTCCACCTGATCCGGGTGTTCGACCGGGCTGAGGCGCACCGCGTCTGGCTGGGTATCGCCGGGCTCCTGTACGTCGTCATCGGCGTGGTGCTGATCCGTCACCTGCACCTCACCGTGGCCCTCGTCGGCCTGGTCGTCGGCCTTACCTGGATCATCCAGGGACTGTCCGCGCTCTTCGGCGGCGTGGCGGGCTCGCGTGAGGGGCGTGGCTGGTGGATCTTCTTCGGCATCGTCAGCCTGATCGCGGGGATCGTGGTGGTGTCGGCCCCGGTCTCGTCCGTTACCGTGCTTGCCGTCCTGCTGGGCATCTGGTTCATCATCATGGGCCTGTTCGAGGTCATCGCGGCCTTCATCATCCGGCGGGCCGTCTCGGCTCCGGCTCCGGCACAGCGCCTGGCTGACGAGGAAACACCAAGCCGATAACGAGGCCCGCCCGCGCGATCACCAGAAGCATCGCCATGGACAGTGCGAACGAGGACCGTGCGAACGAGGACCGTGCGAACGACTTGTCTCCAGAAAGCGCCTCGGCGGCCGAGCCCGCTAGACCGGCGGCCGGGACCGGGCCCGAAGGGCTTGATTCATCGGCTGCTCTGGCCGATCCGGACTCGCTGACGGCCGAGGAGCGTCGGCTGCGGGAGGCCCGGGCGGGCGTTGCCTGGCGTGCCTGGGGGCCGTATCTCAGTGAGCGTCAGTGGGGGACGGTCCGGGAAGACTACAGCGACAGCGAAGACGCCTGGTCGTATTTCAGTCATGATCAGGCGCGGTCTCGCGCGTACCGGTGGGGTGAGGATGGTATTGCCGGGATCAGCGATGACAAACAGCGGCTGTGCCTGGCCCTGGCGCTGTGGAATGAGCGGGACCCGATCCTGAAGGAGCGCCTGTTCGGCCTGACGAATTCCGAGGGCAACCACGGGGAGGACGTCAAGGAGTACTACTTCTACGTCGATAACCTGCCCACGCACAGCTACCAGCGCTATCTCTACAAGTACCCGCAGGCCGAGTACCCCTACAACGAACTGCTGTCGGTGAACCGGGCCCGGTCACGGCATGAGTTGGAGTACGAGCTTATCGATACGGGTGTCTTCGACGACGGTCGTTATTTCGATGTCGAGGTGGAGCACGCCAAGGCCGGGCCCGAAGACATCCTGTGCCGCATCACCGTGCACAACCGCTCGTCGCAGGATGCCGCGCTGCATGTGCTGCCGACGCTGTGGTTCCGCAACACATGGTCATGGGGAGATGGCGGCCCTAAGCCTCGGCTCGCTCGCGTCGAGTCGGAACATCCGGTCGTCCGGGCCGAGCACCATAAGGTCGGCGTTTTCTACTTCCACGCCGAGCCGGAAGCGGCCCTGCTGTTTTGTGAGAATGAAACCAACATGGCGCGGGTATTTGGCGCCGAGCCTGCGACACCCTTCGCCAAGGATGGCATAGGCGACCACCTCCTGCATGGCGCGGATACCGTGAATCCCGACGGCGAGGGGACCAAGGTGGCGGCGCACGTCCGGCTGGCCGTGCCGGCTGGCGGGCAGGCTGCGGTGCTGGTGCGGCTCACCCGGGAGGGCCCGGAGACCCTCACGGCGCCGTTTGCCGGCGCGGATGAGCTGATCGCGCGGCGGCGGGCCGAAGCGGACGATTTCTACGAGGCCATCACCCCGGCGGCCGTGAACGATGATGCGAAGATGGTCATGCGCCAGGCCCTGGCGGGGATGCTGTGGTCCAAGCAGTGCTATTACTTCGACGTGGACCGCTGGTTGCGTGAGCGCCACCTCCACCCGCTCCGGGCGCCGATCCGGCGGGGGAGCCGCAACGAGTCGTGGTTCCACATGTTCAACCATGATGTCGTGTCTATGCCCGACAAGTGGGAGTACCCGTGGTACGCCGCCTGGGACCTGGCGTTCCATTGCATCCCGCTCGCCATGGTCGACCCGGACTTCGCGAAAAGCCAGATCGACCTGATGCTGTCCCGGGAATACCTCCACCCGGGGGGCCAGATGCCCGCCTATGAGTGGAATTTCGGCGACGTAAACCCCCCGGTGCACGCCTTCGCGGCTCTCTTCCTGCAGAATCTGGAGAAAGACCTCGGCGAGGTGGACCTTCCATTCCTCCAGGAAAGCTTTTCGCGGCTGCTGATGAATTTCACCTGGTGGGTGAACCGCAAGGATCCCTCCGGCCACAATGTGTTCGAGGGCGGCTTCCTCGGCCTGGACAACATCGGCGTGTTCGACCGCAGCGCGGCCTTGCCCACCGGCGGGCGGCTGGAGCAAGCGGACGGCACGGCCTGGATGGCGATGTTCAGCCAGAACATGCTCGAGCTGGCGCTGGCTCTCCTCCCGCATGATAAGAGCTATGAGGAATTCGTGCTCAAGTTCGTCGAGCGCTTCTTCTGGATCGCCGCCGCCGTGGACCCGATCGGGGAGCACCCCGACGAGATGTGGGACGAGGAGGACGGTTTTTTCTACGACGTGCTCCGCCTGCCCGACGGCACCGGAATGCGAATCAAGGTGCGTTCGCTGGTGGGCCTGCTGCCCATCTGCGCCACCACCGTGATCGAGGCCGACCTCCTCGAGCGTTATCCGCAGATCACCGAGCAGGTGGCTACCTTCCTCGAGCGCAACCGGGACCTGCTGGCCAATATCGCCGACCCGGCCGTACCCGGTGTCCAGGGCCGGCACATCCTGTCCCTGGTGAACGAGGACAAGCTGCGGCGCATCCTGGCCCGGATGCTGGACGAGGAGCGCTTCCTCGGACCACACGGGATCCGCTCAATCTCGCGCTGGCACCTTGACCATCCCTATACCTTCCATGTCGCCGGGTCCGAGTACCGGGTGCAGTACGAGCCGGCGGAGTCGACCACCGGAATGTTCGGCGGCAACTCTAACTGGCGCGGACCGGTGTGGTTCCCGATCAACCTGCTGCTGATCCGGGCCCTGCTCCAGCACTACCGGTACTACGGCAACGATCTGAAGGTTGAATGCCCGACCGGCTCCGGGAAGATGATGACGCTGTTCGAAGTGGCCCAGGAGCTGTCGCGCCGCCTCGCTAGTACCTTCCTGCAGGACAGCGACGGGCGGCGCCCCGTCTACGGCGGGACCAGGCTATTCCAGGAGGACCCGCACTGGCGTGACCTCATCCTGTTCTACGAGTACTACCACGGCGACAACGGGGCCGGGCTCGGTGCCTCCCACCAGACCGGGTGGAGCGGCCTGGTCGCCAGGCTGATCCAGAGCATGGGCCAGTTCGATGCCGACAGCGTGCTCGAGGACAGCCAATGGCCGATGGCCCGGCCATACCGCCGTCTGGCCGCCGGATCGATGGCCGACGTCACCACGGCTCGCGAAGCCCGCGGCGTGACCGCACCACAATCACCTTCCTGATCAACAAGGAACAGGGCTCTCGGCGCAGCCATTCGGGCGGTGCTAGGCAGGCCAGTGGCGGAAGCCGATCCTGCTGGTCACCTGGGCTGGTCACCTGGCCTGACTGGGCTCCCGGGGCTTGCCGGAGCCCAACTCCAGGCAGACTGATCGGCCGGTACTGCCGCGACTTCGCGGCAGGACCGGCCGATAGCTACGCCGCGGCGGCCGAGCCGGCCGCCGGGTGGCTCAGGAGGCCAGGATCTTGGCCTTCTGCTGCTCGAACTCCTGGGGCGTGATGACGCCCCGGTCCCGCAGGTCGGCGAGCTTGGCCAGTTCGTCGGCCGAACCCGCACCTGCGACCTGCTGGATGTAGGCGCGGGCTGCCTCGTCCTGCTGTTGTGCCGCCTGTACGCCGTGCTCGTGCATCTTGCCGCCGCGGACGATCAGGTAGACCAGGACACCGATGAGCGGGATGATCAGCACGAATATGAACCACGCCGCCTTGCCCCAGCCGGACAGGTCAGGGCTGCGGAAGATGTCGATGAAGACGGTGATCAGGATCCAGAACCAGATCACCCAGAGGAAGATCTCGAAGATCGTCCAGAAGGCACCGAGCAGCGGATAGGAGTAGGAACTAGCGAGCAACATGGCATCTCCCTGAGCGGGACAGGCGCCTATCAGGCGCCACGGTTGGCGAAGTTACTGAGGCGAGGCATGAGGTACCCGGGCGTGCCGCGAGGTGCCGCGGTCTGTCCCAGCTCATCGGGGGTTTCGGCGGGGCACTTGGGCGGTTCCGCGCCCCCCAGTCGTAGAGCACGCGAGGTCGGATCGTGCACCGTGCTGGCGTCGGCGTCACGACCGCCTCCCCGTGACATCAACCGGGATTAGCGGTGAGTCGGCAGTGCGCACAAAGCCGCCGACATCCGCGCAGCAGGCAGGCCAACCGGCTGCCCCGGCCGGACCAGTAGCTAAAGTCAGCCCATAAACCAGGGTCTTGTCCACAACCCAGATCGTCACATGCTGACCGTCCTGGCTCCTCACCCCTCATGGGTGATCACGCGCGAACAGGCAACAACGCTTATTCACCATTGCCACGGGGGGCGACTTCTGCCCCGGCAGCAACATGGCCGCCTCGGATCAGGACCGTGACCTCAGCCCAGTGGCATCAGATCGTCCCAGCCGCCGCGTCAACCCTGGTCGGTGGCGGGCAGTCCAGCGAGCGTGTCGCGCGCCTCGTCCGCGATCGGCGGCGGCACGTCGTCCATGGCCAGCACGTGCCGTAGCGCCGTGGCGTACGCGGTGTCGTAGGCCTGCGCCTCGGGCACGGCGACATCCGGCACCACGCCGGTGCCCTGCCAGTTCGTCCCGGTGACCGGGTTGACCGAACGGGCGAACGGTATCGCGATGTGCACCGCGGCGCTGATCGGGAACGGGCGAGTCGGATGCGCGCCGCCACCGGTCGTCTCGCCGATTACCTGCGCCCGGCCGAGCGCCTGCAGCGTGTAGCAGAAGTCCTCGCCGCCGGAGAAGGTATGGCTGCTGGTCAGCACGTAGACCGGCCGGTCGACGTAACGGGGGCCCGGCACGTAGGGCAGCGCCCAGAACTGCCTGGTCTCGCCGGTATCGGCGTGGAAGATGTCGTTGAAGTGAACCGGTCGCTCATCGAACAGGTAGCTGCACCAGAAGACCACGCCCTCCGGCGAGCCGCCGCCGTTGTGCCGTAGGTCGATGATGAGCGCGTAGGTGCCGGCCACCAGCTCCATCGCCGCCGCGATGGCCGGGCCCGCGTTGGCCGGCATGGCCACCCGGCGCACGTCCAGGTAGCCGACGTTGCCGTCCAGCCGCTCGACCCGGTGGATGCCGAAGTTGTCCAGCCGTCCCATCCGGCGCATGGCCAGCCGCCTGGCCTCGTGATCCTCGTGATCCTTGGGTTCCCGGCGCCTGGGCTCCGGGCCGCGTCCGGGCTCCGGGCCGCGTCCGGGCTCCGGGCCGCGAGGTCCTGGCGGCGGCCCGCCGCCGAGCCGCAGCCCCAGGTGCTTGTCCTCGCAGACTTCCCGCAGGTGGCTGGTGAGGCGTTCGGTGAGCGTGACCTCGTCCAGGTCGTCGTACTCGCCGGCCGCGAGCCTGGCCTCGACCGCGGTGGCGGCCTGCTCGGCCAGCTCGGGGAACACGTAATTGGCGCGCAGCAGGGACAGGGCCGTGGTCACGATCTCGCGCCCGGACATCTGCTCGGCGGCCAGCGACCCGTCGTCCGGCATCGCGACCCGCGGCACCGGTGTCTGGTTCGCTGCCGCGCCTGGGTCGTCGAAGGTGAACTCGAGCAGCCGGGCCGAGGGCAGCCGGAGCGAGAGCTCGCGGCGGAGCTTATCCATCCCCGCCCGGTGGCTGTCCTGCCACGCGGCCAGGGCCTGCTCGTAGTCCTCAGGCCGATCCGGCGCCGGGACGAACACCCGCACCAGCAGCTGTCCCGGCTCGATCGCCGGGTCGTCGCCGTGCTGCAGCAGCACGGCCCGCTCCACCGCGCCGGTGAGGAAACGCTCCCTCAGCTCGTGATTGATAACCCGTTCGATCTGGTCAAGCTCGGCCTGTTCCATGGCGGCTCCATCCCCGTCACCTTCTGCCTCCGTTATCTTCTGAACGGCGGCCGCCATGCGACGGTTCCGGGTACGGAATGTCAGTGGTCTCTGCTGGAATGTTGTGGTGACCACGGTCAGGGACGGGGCTAGCCAGATCGGGCCAGTCCCACCAACCCAGCTGGCCCGGCTGCTCCGGCTGCCCGAGCCGACGCCGGAACAGGCGGCGGTGATCTCCGCGCCGCTCGGCCCGCTGGCCGTCATCGCGGGCGCGGGCTCGGGCAAGAGCGAGACGATGGCGGCGCGGCTGGTCTGGCTGGTCGCCAACGGGATGGTCCGCCCGGACCGGGTGCTCGGGCTCACCTTCACCAGGAAGGCCGCGGCAGAGTTCGCCGACCGGGTGCGCTCCCGCCTGGAGCGGCTCCGGCGGGCGGGACCCTTGAACCTCGGGGAATCAGGAGCGACAGGTACGGCCGAACCGGGGGACCCGTTCGGCGGGGATCCGGTGATCGGCACCTATCACGCCTACGCGGGCCGGCTGGTCGGCGACAACGCCCTGCGCGAGGGGCTCGAGCCGTCCATGCGGCTGATCACCCCCGCGCTGTCCTGGCAGCTCGCCGCGCAGGTCGTGGCCGCCTACGACGGGCCGATGGACGAGATCATCTGGACCCCGCAGACGGTGACCGCGGCCGTGCTCGAGCTGGCCGGCGACCTGTCCGAGCACCTGCGCGGCACCGGCGACGTCACCGCCGTAGGCCGGTGGCTCACCGCCGAGCAGGACGCGTTGCCGGGGCGGGTCACCCAGGCCGTTCGGAAGATAATTTCTACCCAGCGGGCCAGGGAGCAGCTTTTGCCGCTGGTCAGCCGGTACGCGGCAGCCAAGGCGGCGCGCGAGGTGCTCGACCACTCCGACCAGGTGGCACTCGCCGCCCGGATCGCTGCCAGGCACCCGGAGGTCGGGGCGGCCGAGCGCGCCCGCTACCAGGTGGTCCTGCTCGACGAGTACCAGGACACCAGCCACGCCCAGCTCGTGCTGCTGCAGGCGCTGTTCGGCGGCGGGCATCCGGTGACCGCGGTCGGTGACCCGTGCCAGTCCATTTACGGCTGGCGCGGCGCGAGCGCGGGCAACCTGCGGCGGTTCACCGCCGACTTCCCCGTGGTCGCCCGGGTCCGGCCGTTCGGGGCCTCGGCACCGTCCGGCCCGGCCCCGGTGCTGCAGTTGTCGACCAGCTTCCGCAACTCCGCGCAGGTGCTCGACGCCGCCGCGGCGATCCAGGAGGAACTGCGGTACGAGGCGCCCGACGTGCCCCGGCTGGTGTCCGCGCCGGACCGGTCCAGCCGGGGGACGGTGGCCTGCGCCCTGCTGGACACGGTCCTTGACGAGGCCGAGTGGGTGGCGGCGCAGGTCGCCGCGCTGCTCGCAGCCGAGCCCGGATGCGCGCCCGACGGCCACCCGTGGACCCAAGGACCCACGGGTCCGGACCGGCGGACGAGCGGCGTGCGGCCGTCGGACATCGCCGTGCTGTGCCGGAAGCGGTCGCAGTTCGTGCCGCTGCGGCACGCCATCGAGGCCCGCGGCATCCCGGTCGAGGTGGTGGGACTCGGCGGGCTGCTCGTGGTGCCCGAGGTGCAGGACGTGGTGGCGACGCTGCGGGTACTGCACGACGCGGGTGCCTCGGACGCGCTGGCCCGCCTGCTCACCGGGCCGCGCTGGCGGATCGGGCCGCGCGACCTGGTCGCGCTCGGCCGCCGCGCCCGGGCACTGGCCCGCGGCGAGGGCGACCGGCAGGGGACCCCCGCGGAGCCGCCCGGGCATCCCGGCCATCGGGACCAGGACGCCGCGGACGCGCTGGCCGAGGCGATCACCGACCTGACCGCGGAGACCGGCAGCCTGGTCGAGGCGCTCGATGACCTGGGCGATCCCGGCGCCTACTCGCGGACCGGCTACACGCGGATGCACGTGCTGGCCGGCGAACTGCGGCGGCTGCGCGCGCACATCGGGCGGCCGCTCGCCGACCTGACCGCGGAGGCGGAGCGCGTCCTCGGCCTGGACATCGAGGTCGCGGCGCGGCCCGGGGTCGATCCGGTCGCGGCGCGCGCCGACCTGGACGCCTTCACCGACGTGGCGGACGCGTTCACCGGTGAGGGCATGGCCGGCGCTTCGGGGGCTTTCGGGGCCTCTGGAGCTTTTGGCGCCGAGCCCACGCTCGGCGCGTTCCTGGCCTACCTGGCCGCGGCCCAGCAGGAGGAGTTCGGCCTGGAGACCGGCCGGGTGGGCGAGTCGGACTCGGTCAAGCTGCTGACCGTGCACGCGGCCAAGGGCCTGCAGTGGCCGGCCGTGTTCGTGCCCGGCCTGGCGGTGGGGGAGCGGTCCCAGGTGTTCCCGGCCCGCCCCCGGGTGTCCACGCGGTGGACGGAGAACCCCCGGCTGATCCCGTTCGGCCTGCGCGGGGACGCGGGCGACCTGCCCGAGCTCCTCGGGCTCGACGCCTCCTCCCTCGACTCCTTCAGTGCGGCGTGCGCGGCCAGGGACCTGGCTGAGGAGCGCCGGCTGATGTACGTGGCGGCTACCCGGGCGGCGTTCTGGCTGGGATGTTCGGGCTACTGGTGGGGCGAGGGCGGCACCAGCCGCCTCGGGCCCTCGCCCTTCCTGGAGGAGGTCCGCCGGTCCGGCGTGGCGCAGGTCTCGGCGTGGGCGCCCGCGCCCGA
>JBKQQQ010000692.1:0-4357 GCA_052144275.1 Streptosporangiaceae bacterium | reverse complement strand
TTTTGTACCGCAGGTTCTTCGGTATCATGCAGGGAATGGAGGGTGGCTTCCATGGTCTCGCAGCCGTACGTATACCAGCGACATGAGCTAGCCGAACCAGACTGGCGCCGGTTCCCCGGCTGGGCCGGGGTGTCCCCCGCCGACTGGGAATCCGCGCAGTGGCAGCGCGCGCACTGCGTCAAGAACGCGCGGCAGTTGCAGCAGGTCACCGGGCCGGGGTTGGCCGCTTCCTTCTTCGCCGACCTCGAGCGCGACCAGCGCGAGCGGGCCACCATGTCGATGCTGCTGCCGCCGCAGATGCTCAACACCATGGTGCCGGACGGTGCTCCCGATCAGCCCGGTTTCACCGAGGCGTTCTACGCCGACCCGGTGCGCCGGTACATGGTGCCGGCGTTCAGCGACCGGCGGACCGACTGGCCGTCCCACCCGTACGCGCAGCGCGACTCGCTGCACGAGGCCGAGATGTGGGCGGTCGAGGGCCTCACCCACCGCTACCCCACTAAGGTGCTGGCCGAACTGCTGTCCACCTGCCCGCAGTACTGCGGCCACTGCACCCGGATGGACCTGGTCGGCAACCCCACGCCGGTCACCGACAAGCACAAGTTCGCGCTGGCCCGCGAAGACCGGCTCGGCGCCATGCTCTCCTACCTGCGCCGCACGCCCGGGGTCCGGGACGTGGTGGTCTCCGGCGGAGACGTGGCCAACCTGCCCTGGCCGCGGCTCGAGTCGTTCGTGGCCGCGCTGCTCGAGATCGACTCGATCAGGGACATCAGGCTGGCCAGCAAGGCGCTGATGGGGCTGCCGCAGCACTGGCTGTCCGACGAGGTGCGGGCGGGCATGGCCCGGCTCGCCACCACGGCCCGCTCGCGCGGGGTGAGCATTGCCATCCACACCCATGTGAACTCGGCCCAGTCGGTGACGCCGCTGGTGGCCAAGGCCGCCCAGGCCATGCTGGAGGCCGGCGTCCGCGACGTGCGGAACCAGGGCGTGCTGCTGCGCGGGACCAACGACAGCACCGCGGCCCTGCTCGACCTGTGCTTCGCGCTGCTCGACGGGGCCGGCATCATGCCCTACTACTTCTACATGTGCGACATGATCCCGGGCAGCGAGCACTGGCGGCTGACGCTGCGCGAGGGCCAGTCCCTGCAGCACGAGATCATGGGCTACCTGCCCGGATTCGCCACCCCGCGGCTGGTCTGCGACGTGCCGTACGTCGGCAAGCGCTGGCTGCACCAGGTGGCCAGGTACGACACTGACCACGGCATCTCGTACTGGACGAAGAACTACCGCACCGCCATCGAGGCCGACGACGAGCTGGCGCTCGGCCGCGAGTACCCCTATTACGACCCGATCTACATGCTGCCGGAATCGGGCCAGGCCTGGTGGCGGCACTTCGGGTCACAGCGTTCCCGGTCGCACGCCGGGGCGGCCGAGGTGGTCAGGCTGGCTGGTAGCGGCGGGAAAGCTCGTCAAGACGCAGTCTGACCGAGGGCCATTCGGCCGCGGTGATGCTGAACCGGACGGAATCCCTCGGGTTCAGGTCGGCGCCGAGCCGGTGCGCGCGGAGGATGCCCTCGAAGCGCGCGCCGATCCGCTGCATCGCGTCACGTGAGCGCTGGTTCCGAGCGTCGGTGTGCAGGCACACCGAACGTACCTGCCAGACCTCGAAGGCGTACGTGAGCATGAGACGCTTCATCTCGGTGTTCGCGCCGGTCCTGATCGCATCCCGGCTGAGCCAGGTGTAGCCGATCTCGCACGTGTCCGGGCCGGTGCGCTGGTGGCCGTCCGGCCACGGCCAGTAGGCGAGATCCCAGAACCGGGTCGAGCCGATCACCGCGTCGTCGGCCATCCGGACCACGGCGAACGGTACCGCCTGGCCGGCGTCCCGGGCCGCGACCGCCGTCTCGACGTACCGGCGAACCTGAGCCTCGTCCTGCGGCACCGGGGACCAGCGGTAGAGCTCGCCGCCGCCGGAGGCCGCGACCAGCAGGCCGGGCACGTGATGGTGCCGCAGCGGTTCGAGCCGGACGTGCTGGCCGGTGAGCGGCTGTGTTGATTCGGGGGGACGACCCCCCGAAGTCCCCCGATCCTGGGGGGGACGCTTAGCACGTCGCATAACAGCACCCCAAGGGCATGGTCGAGGTCGGTGATCAGGTCCGCGGCGGGCTCGACGCCGGCCGACATCCGGATCAGGGCGGCCGGCGCGGTTTCGCCTGGCCACCTGGCGCGGCGTTCCCAGGTCGACTCCACGCCGCCGAAGCTGGTCGCCGGCAAGATCAGGCGAGAGCTTGCCACCACCGTGTCCGCGGCCTCGGCGTTACCAGGCATGACCTCGAAGGACAACAAAGGGCCGAACCCGTCGGGCATCTGCCGGCGGGCCACCTCGGATGTCGATGTATCGATACCGGGATAGTGCACCGCGGCCACCCGGGGATGGCCGGCCAGGTGCCTGGCGACGGCCAGCGCGGTGTGCGACTGGCGAGCGATCCGCAGCGGCAGCGTCTTGAGCCCGCGCAGCGCCAGCCAGGCCTCGAAAGGCCCCGGGATGCCGCCGCCGCTAGATCGCCAGGCCCGCAGCGCGGCCAGGAGCTCGGCGTCGCGGCTGACCACGGCGCCCAGGATGACGTCGGAGTGCCCGGACACCGACTTGGTCAGCGAGTACAGCGAGGCCGTCGCGCCTACCTCGAGCGGCCGCTGGAGCAGGCCGGTGGCGACGGTGTTGTCCACCACCATAGGCGCGCCGGCCGCGGCCGCGAGCGCGCCGAGCCGCGCGAGGTCGGCCACCCGGAGTAGCGGATTGGTCGGCGTCTCGGCCCACAATACCGAGGGCGCGGCCGTCAGCTCGCGCTCGACGGCGGCCAGATCCTGCAGGTCCACCGGCACCGGAACGGCCCCGTGGGGCCGCAGCCGGTCCGCCAGGACCCGGCCCCCGTAGTAGCCGTCGTTCGGCAGCACGATGCGCTCCCGGCCCGGGGCCAGGGCGAGCATCAGCGCCATCGAGGCCGCCTGGCCGGAGGCGAAGGCCACCGCCTCCGCATCCTCCAGGCCGCCCAGCGCCTGCTCCAGGGCCTCCCAGCCCGGGTTACCGTCCCGGCCGTAGGCTCGGCCCGGACGCGGGGGCCCGGCCGATACGTAGATGCTCGCGGGGGCCAGCGGCGGAGTGCCGGGCAGGCCGGGCGCACGGTCGGTGCCCGCGTGGATCAGCCGGGATTCGGCAGAGAACGCGTCAGTCATGGGGTCAGCCATGGACGTCAAAAAATGTTACAGTACATTTTATGAACATACTGGTACAATATCGCCTGAAGGGCCGGACCGCCAAGGAGATATCGGCCAGCGTGGAAGCGGGCGTCCGCAGCGGGCAGCTGACTCCGGGGGACCGCCTGCCCCCGGTCCGCGAGCTGGCCGGCCAGCTGGGCATCAGCCCGACCACGGTGGCGGCAGCCTACAGCGACCTGCGCCGGCGCGGCCTGACCACCGGCACCGGCCGGGCGGGCACGCGCATCCGGGGCGCTCCCCCGGTCAGCTCGCGGGTGTACCTCAGCGCTCCCGCCGGCACCAGGGACCTGATCACTGGCGGCCCGGACCCGGACCTGCTCCCGCTGCTCCCGGCCCAGCCGGCCAGGCGGTCCGCCCGGATGTACGCCGAGGCGCCGGTCTCACCGCGGCTGCGCCGCCTGGCAGCCGCATCGCTGGCCGCCGACGGCATCGACGCCGCCAGCCTGACCGTCACCGGCGGCGCGCTCGACGGCATCGAGCGGGTCCTGGCCACCTGGCTCACTCCCGCCGACCGGGTGATCGTCGAGGATCCCGGTCACGCGGTCACCTTTGACCTGCTCGCGGCCATGGGCTTCACTGCGGTGCCGGTGCCGGTCGACGACCTGGGCATCCGGCCCGCCGAGCTGGCGACCGCGCTGGCCAGGGGGGCGGGCGCGCTGATCGTCACGCCCCGGGCCCAGGCCGCCACCGGCGCGGCCTGGGACGCCGGACGTGCCGCGGAGATCGGCGAGGTCCTGCGGCGGCACCCTGGCGTCGGGGTCATCGAGGACGATCACGCCGGACCGGTGGCCGGGGTGCCCGCCTTTTCCGCCTGCGCGGGCACGAACGGGTTTGCGGGTCCCGCCCGCCGGGTGACCCTGCGTTCAGTATCCAAGTCGCTCGGGCCTGACCTGCGGCTCGCCGTGGTGGCCGGCGACGAGGCCACCATCACCCGGGTCGCGGGCCGGCAGGCGCTGGGCACCGGATGGGTGAGCTACCAGCTGCAGGACATGGTGGCGGACCTGTGGTCGGACGCCTCGGTGGCGCGGACGCTCACGACCGCGGCGCAGGTGTATGCCCGCCGCGGCGCGGCCCTGCGGTC
>JBKQQQ010000691.1:0-5368 GCA_052144275.1 Streptosporangiaceae bacterium | reverse complement strand
GGTCCGGCGGCGGCGCGGTCAGGCCGGCGATCCACCGTCGCGCCTCGGCGATTCCCGGCGGCACGATCTCGGTGCCTGCGAAGAAGGACGTGAATTCCTCATGCGTGTGCCGGAAGGCGTCCGCGGCTGTATAAGCGGGTCTCAACTCGGAGAGCGGGCCCTCATCTTCGGCGTGGCCCGCAGAGATCATGAGCCACGAGCCAGGGCAGATCCGCGAGACGTACGCGGCGGTCGTGGCGCGCATCACCGCGGGGGACAGGAAATGCGCGACCCCGCCGAGAATGACGCCCACCGGCTGGGTCAGGTCCAGAACCTTCGCCAGGTCCGGATCAGCAAGCACCGCCTCCGGGTCGGTCAGGTCCGCCTGGAATGCGGCGAGCCCGTCGCCTTTGGCCAGCAACGCGCGAGAATGGACCACCGCGACCGGGTCGAAATCCACGTAGGCGACGCGGGCGGCCGGGTTCACCTCACGCACCGCCTCATGCACGGCCGGGTGGGTAGGCAATCCCGCGCCGAGGTCCAGGAACTGAGCGATGCCACCCTCGCGGGCGGCGCGTGCCGCCGCGGCGACGACGAACGCCCGGTTGTCGCGCGCCCATTGCTCCATGCCCGGGTTCACGCTCAGCAGCTGTCCGGCGAGTTCCCGGTCGGCGGTGAAGTTATCCTTCCCGCCCAGCAGGTAGTCATAGACACGGGCGATATTCGGCCGGCTGGCGTCAATCCCCGGCAGGGGGGTGTCAGATGCACGGGACTCATTCACCGGTCGAACTCCTCGCAACTCATATCCGGCGACTGTACCCGGTGCCGCTGCTCACAGTTTCATCTTCCCCGCTGTGCACTGCCTGGCCTGCCCGTACAGCCATACAGGCCGGGAACCCACGCTGGCGCTGAGAGAGTCGGCGGGCAGGCGCGGTGGTCTGGGAGGCCACCGTTTGCCGCCGCTGGCCTGGGCTGAGCGTGTTAGATGACATCATCATGAGCGACAACAAGGCGTTCCGTGCGGACCTGGCGCGGTCGGTTCGGTTGTTCCGGGCATTCCGCACCGAGCAGACGGCCCCGCAGGCCTACTACGCGGCGCTAGCCCAGGACACCATCCAGCAACTCGGCCAGTACGCCGAACTGGACGGGCGTGTCGTGATCGATGTCGGCGGCGGGCCGGGGTTCTTCGTCAGGGAGTTCGACCGCATGGGGGCCCGGTCGTTCTGCGTCGACGCCGACAGCGGAGAGATGGCCGCTCTCGGTCCCCCGGAAAAGGACAGCATCGTAGGCAGCGCCACTCGCATGCCCATCGCCTCGGGCGCGGTGGACGTGTGCTTTTCCTCTAACGTGCTCGAGCACGTCCGGGACTGGCCCGCGATGCTGGCCGAGATGGTGCGGGTGACCAGGCCGGGCGGCATCGTTTTCGTCACGTTCACCAACTGGCTGTCGCCCTACGGCGGGCATGAGACATCACCCTGGCATTACCTCGGCGGCGAGCGTGCGGTAGCCCGGTATCAGCGCAAGCACGGCAAGATGCCGAAGAACCGCTTTGGCGACAGCCTGCATCCGGTATCGATAGCCGAAGTGCTTGGCTGGGCACGTTCGGCTCACGGAGTCGTGGTGGTCGATGCGGTGCCGCGCTACCTGCCCGCCTGGACCCGGCCATTGCTCCGCGCGCCCATCATGAGGGAATTCCTCACCTGGAACCTGCTGCTGGTGCTGCGGCGCGAAGATTAGCCGCCTGGCAGCGGCAGCCCTCTAGCGGCGGTGGGTGCCCCGGCGACCGCGCCGGGAGGTCGTCGCGGGGGCATCAGCGGGCGGGTTGGCGGCTGCTTCGGGCGACTCACCGGTGGCCGCCGCAGACATCTCGGCAGTAGGCGCTTCGGCTGAGGCGTCCTGGGCCTTGGGTGACTCGGCGGCCTCTTGTGACTCGGCCGCCGGGGCGTCAGCGGCAGGGGTGCCGGATGCGTCGGCTTTGGCTTCTGCTTCGGCGGCAGGCGCCTGGGGGGCGTCGGCGGCTTCGGACGTCTCGGCAGCTTCGGACGTCTCAGCGGCTTCGGCGGCGGGGGCCTCGGCGGCTTCGGCGGCGGGGGCCTCGGGAGTGTCGGCCTTGGCTTCGGCGGCTGCCGCCTCTGCGACAGGCTCGGCCGCTTCGGCCTTCGCCGCCTCGGCCTGGGCAGCTTCGGGCTGGGCGGCCTCGGCCTCAGTAGCGGCGGGCGCCTCGGCGGCTTCGGCCCCGGCCGCTTCGGGCTGGGCGGCCTCTTGCGTGACGGCGGACGACTCGGCGGCGGCTTCGGCGGGTTGGTCGTCGAGGCCGGGGACCAGGGAGGGCTGCGTGGCCGAACGGTCGGCGTCCTCGGGTTCGGCGGCGGCGAGCTCGGGGGACGTGGTGCTGGCGCCGCTCTCGACGTCCTCGCGCGGCCTGCGGGCCAGCAGGATGCCCACGATCAGCACGATGACGCCCACGATGCCGGTCACCAGCGGCAGGATCATGGTGACCAGGGACATCTTGCTTCGCTGGCTGTTATCCAGGGCCACCAGGCCATTCACGCTGGCCGGCGTCATCACCAGGTTGGCGTCGAGGAGCAGCAGGGCCTGAGCGCCCTGGGAGTTCTGGAGGGTCAGCTTCTCGTTTTCTGTGGCATTGAGCAGCGCACCCGTGTCCGGATCGATCCAGTAAGTCAGGTGCATCTCGTAGTACTGCGGCAGGGTGACCGATGCCTGGGACTGGCCGACCAGCGAGCCGGGCACGACCTGGGTGCCGTTCTGGACCGGGGACACGTTCTCCGTGAAACGGTAGGCCTGGATGCCGTCGACCGTGTCGGTGCCCGCGTAGGTGAAGGGCATCGGCTTGTTCAGGTTGGTGTCGAAGACGTCGTAAGTCTGCTTCTGGGTGCCGATCGGGAACACGTAGCCGACGACGCCGGTCTGCTTGACCGACGAGTCGCCGTTGACGTTCGCGCCGCAGCAGTTGACGAGCTGGGCGGTGCGGCGGTCGAAGGCGAACGTACGCGTCAGGGTCTGGAACGGCAGCTTGTTGGTCTGGTCGTAGACGTAGATGAACTGGTTCCAGACTGCCGTCGACGACGAGCCCGCCGCGGCATTGCCCTTGATGGTGTACGTGGCCTCCATGGTCACGCCGGTCATCTCGGTCAGCTTGGCCGGGCTGAAGTAGGAGGCGTTGCTGGCGGTCAGGGTGGCGGTGGCGTACTCGTTCAGCGGGAACTTGAGCACCCTGCTGCTCACCCAGGTCGGCATGAGCACCGCGAACACGATGAGACACGTCCCAAGCCCGGCAAGTACAAGCCCGACACGACGGCGCATCGATCCTCCATTAAGCGGCTGGCCGCCTGGGCAGGCGGAAGGCAGAAGTTAATTTTGAGTAGTATGGCCGACTCTAACGCGAATTGTCCTGCTGTTTTAGCACATATCGGTAACGAGTTCCGGCTCTTCAGTCGGTGATTTGCCAGCACCTTTACCAAATGATTAGAGTAGCGGCGATGACCTGCGGAAATGCGCTTACCACCGTGGTCCGGCCGGAAGCGGCGGCCGACAAATGCTTCCCTATCCCGGACCCGTCAGCCGCTCCAGTGGCGTGGCCTGCCTGCGCACCGCGGCGCCGCGGGCGATGAGCTGGTCCAGGACCGGCCCCTCGGCCAGCACGTCACCGTCCGGCCCGGCGACGATCCAGGCCTCGTGGCGGCGGGCCAGCGAAGATCCGGCCGCGACCGAGGCGTAGATCAGCGCGGCCATCCGCGCGGTGCTGCGGCTCCAGTCGAACTCCGCCGCCCACCGGCGGCAGGCCGCGGCGACGGCCTGGCGGCGGGCAGGGTCACTCAGCTCCTTGAGCGCCTGGTCCATCACGTCGGCCAGCTGCTCGCCGTCCCGGACCAGCCAGCCGGTCTCCCCGTCGCGGACCGCGTCGCGCAGTCCGTCGACGTCGTAGGCGACCGTGGGGACGCCGAGGGCGGCGGCCTCGAGCACGCACAGGCCCCAGCCCTCCCCCTGCGAGGTGTTCAGGTGCAGCAGCGACCCCGCCACCAGCGCCTGCTTGGCTTGCTCCGCGACGAAGCCGTGCAGCCTGACGACAGAATCCAGGCCGCGGGCGGCCACCTGAGCGGTCAGCGGCCCGGCCGCCGGGCCCTGGCCCACCACGTCGAGCAACGGGCGGTCGTGGGCCGGGCGCTGGGCCATCCGCTGGGCCATCCGCTCGGCGAGGGGAATGAGCAGCTCCGGCCGCTTGTGGGCGACCAGGCGGCCGACCCAGACGAGGTTGGCCGCGTCGGCCCGGGCGACCGCGTCGGCCGGGGGCTGGCCGGTTCCGTTCGGGACCAGGTAGATGTCGCCGGTCCAGCCGAGCCGCTCCCGCATGGCCGTGACGGTGGACGGCGAGACTGCCACGCAGGCATGCCGCCGGTACGCCAGCCGCGCCGCCGGCCCCTCGAGCAGGCGGCCGACGCCAGCCATCCACCGGCCGAAATGGACCCCGAACTGAGCCGTGTGCACGTGATGCACCACGCACAGCACGGGCACCTTCGGCGGCAGCACGAGCGGGGTGAAGAACGGGATCCCGTTCTGGCAGTCGAGCACCGCGTCGAAGGACCGGCGGCGGGCGAGCAGCCAGAGGAGGATCATCGGGTACACGGTGAACCGGTCGCCGAGCCTGACGATCTCGATTCCGTCCCGCTTCTGACGGCGGGCCTGGCCGGGGGCGCGGGCGGTCAGGAAGTGCACCTCCGCCCCGGCTTGCGTCAGGCCGCGGGCCATCTCCCAGGCGTAGCGCTCGGCTCCGCCGGCCTGCGGGTGCCACGGATCCCGCCAGTTGGCGATGGCGATCCGCAGCCCGCTCAGGTCGGCGGGGCTCAGGTTGGCGGTGCTCATCGGGTGCTGGCGCCGGCCGGCAGCGGCTGCTGGACGGCCGCCGCGGCCGGCTCGCGCGGCGCCTCACGCGGTTCGCGGCCCTGCTCGTGATCTGGTTCGGCCCGGGACCGGAGCCAGATGGCCGCGACGTCGCGGAAGACGGCGGCCGAGTGGCGCTGCACCGAGAACGTGGAGCCCGCCACGTCCCGCCAGTGGACCGGGATCTCGGTCAGCGTCGCGCCCAGCCGCTGGCAGCGGGCGATCAGCTCGACGTCGAAGGCGAACCCCGCCGTCCGCAGCGGCTGCACCGCGGCCCGGACCAGCGGCCCGGAGAAGAACTTGAACCCGCACTGGGTGTCGGTCGTGTCCGGGACGATCTGGCGGGCCATCGCGCGGAAGGTAGCGGCACCGAGCCTGCGGAACGCGCTCGACCGGACCTGCACCACCGACTCCTCGAGCGCTCGGGAACCGATCACCATCGGGTGCCCGGCGGCCAGCAGGCTTACTGCTATATCGAGGGCAGAAAGCT
>JBKQQQ010000690.1:0-6414 GCA_052144275.1 Streptosporangiaceae bacterium | reverse complement strand
ATCGGTGATCTTGTGCAGGATGGCTTCCGCGGACGACCAGAACACCGCCGACAGCGGGTTGCCGGCCGCGAGCATCCCCCGCCTGATGCCGGGCAGCGACTCCAGCCCGTCCGCAGGCGGCACGGTGAGCAGGGCAAGGGCCACATCACGTCTGGTTAGCCCGCTCAGCGGCCGGCCCGCAAGGTCGCCCACGCGATCGGCTTCAAGGTTCACGCCTCGCAGCGTACGCCTGTTCGCCCGGAGCCGTCCCGCCACCGTCCGTTCAGAGCAGCTCCCGGCCGCCGAGGTAGGGCCGCAGCACGGCGGGCACCCGGACCTGCGCCTCACTCGTCTGGAGGTTCTCCACCAGCGCGGCGAGAATGCGCGGCGTGGCGACCGCGGTGTTGTTCAGGGTGTAGGCGAAACGCACCGTGCCGTCCGCGTCCCGGTAGCGGATGTTGGCCCGCCTGGCCTGCCAGTCGTGCAGCGACGAGCAGCTGTGCGTCTCGCGGTACGCGCCCAGCGACGGCAGCCAGGTGTTGATGTCGTTCATCCGGTACTTGCCGGCGCCCATGTCGCCGGTGGAACACTCCACCACCTCGTAGGCCAGGCCGAGTCCCTGCAGCAGCTGTTCGGCGGTGCCGAGCAGCTGCTCGTGCCAGCAGTCGGACTCGGCGTCATCCGCCGCGCACGAAAACGCTACCAGCAGCACCCGGCACGCCGCCCCGCAGTTTCCGCCCGGCCGGTACGGTGGGGACGAGGGGACGAGGGAAGGTGGGGGCGAGTGCTGCTGACCAACCATGTCTTGTCCGGAGCCCTGATCGGCGCGCTGGCCCGCCGCCCGCTGCCTGCCTTCGCGCTCGGCGTGGCCTCGCACTTCGCGCTGGATGTGGTGCCGCACTGGGGCGACTGGGGCAGCGAACGCCGGTTCCTCCGGGTGGCGGTACCCGACGGGCTGATCAGCCTGGCCGCGATGGCCGCGATCGCCGCGGCGTCGCCGTCCGAGCGCCGGCTGGCCGTGCTGGCCGGCATGACCGGGGCGGCCCTGCCCGACATGGACAAGCCATCCAACCTGTGGTTCGGCTGGTCGCCGTTCCCGGCGGCCGTCGACAGGTTCCACGCCCGCATCCAGGACGAGGCACCCCGCCGCGCACATATAGAACTGCTGGCGGCGGCCGCGTTCGGCTCCGCCGCCCTGGCCGCGCTCCGCAGGCCCGGGGGCGCCGACCTATCGAGGTAGCTCAGGCCGAGGTAGCTCAGGCCGGGGCAGCTCAGGCCGGGGCAGCGGGTAAGTCAGGCCGACCAGCGTGGCCAGGTCGCCGAGCGTCATCTCGAACATGGGCGCCGCGTCCTCCAGCGCGAACCTGAGATGGCCGAACACCTCCATTGCCACCGCCCCGTACAGCACCGTCCAGCAGCGCAGGAAGGTGAGCACCGCGCCGACCGGGATGTCGGCGCCCAGTGCGTCGCGATAGCGGCTGAGCTGGTCGCGCAGCCCGGGGTCGATCTGCTCCGGGGCCGGCACGCCGAACGGGGCCGCTCGCCACAGCTCGAGGAACAGCGCGAAGAAGGTGCCGGCGAACACCAGCGCGCATTCGTCGGCGATGTCGTACCGCCCGTCGTCCAGGCCGGGCAGCGGCACGCCGAACAGCAGGCCGAACTCGGCCTTATGGTTCAGCGCCCAGCGGCGGAACTCGCGGCAGGCCGCGACCATCTTGAGGGTCAGCTTCGCGGCCACCTGATCCGGCGTGGGCTCTGCGGGCGCCACGGGGCCGGCGGCCTCGATGGCCTGGTGGATGTCCTGGGCAAGCTCGGTGAACATGCCGGCGCAGACGTGCCTGAGCAGTTCCTCGTGGCTGTCGAAGTAACGGTAGAGCCCGGGCGCCGTCATGCCCATCTCCCGGGCGATGGCGCGTAGCGAGACCGCCTCGGGCCCGCTGGTGACCAGCAGTCGCCGCGCCGTCGCGATGATCTCCTCGATGGTCGCCGCGCGCAGCCGGTCGCGCCGGGACGGCGCCGGAGAGAGGCCTTGCGCCGCGCCCAGCTCACCGTCGGCGCTCGGAGCCCCGGCGCCCCCGGCGGCCTCTACCGCCTGTGTCACAGCTGCCTCCTGGACCAAGTCTTACCTTCGGATCCCTTCGCTGGCCAGAGCCGCGTGGCGACCGCCGTCCGCCGAACGTAGCCCCGATGCTATCTCCCTTGACAAGAGTGAACACCATATGCGAAGTTATCGCTGTAATCAGTTTACAGTGTTTACTTTCATAATCAACAGAAGCATCTCTATACGGGAGGCGAGATGTTCGAGGCATGGGGACGGACTCTGTACCGAAGGCGGCGGGTGGCCCTCGGCCTCACGCTCGTGCTCGTGGCGTTCGCCGCAGTCTGGGGAACAGGCGTCTTCGGCAAGCTTTCTTCCGGGGACAACTTCACCCCTCCGGCCAGCCAGAGCCAGCGTGAAGCCAACCAGGCTGATCAGGTGTTCGGCAGGAACGACGCCGACGTGGTCGTCCTGTACCGCAGCGCCAGCATGACCGTCGGCGACCCCGGTTACCGGCAGGCGGTCACCGCCGCGCTGAGCGGCCTGCCGCGCGCCGACGTAGCCCGGGTGACCACCTACTGGTCCACCGGATCGCCCAGCCTGGTCAGCGCCGACCGGCACGCCACCTACGCGGTGCTCCAGCTCACCGGGGCCGGCGACGCCGCCAGGCACACGACCTACGACGCGATCAAGACCGAACTGGCGCCTGCCAGCCTGGCCGCCAGCGGCGTGACGGCCAGAGTCGGCGGGAACGTGCCGATGGAGGTCGCGATCAACAACGAGGTGACTGCCGACATCGCCAAGGCCGAGGGGTTCTCGATGCCGGTCTTGCTGATCCTGCTGATGGTGATCTTCGGCAGCCTGGCCGCGGCCTCGCTGCCGGTGGCGATCGGCGGCGTGGCCATCCTCGGCTCGTTCACCGTGCTGCGGCTGCTCACCATGGCGACCACGGTTTCCATCTACTCGGTGAACATCACCACGATCCTGGGCTTGGGCCTGGGCATCGACTACGGGCTCTTCATGGTCACCAGGTTCCGCGAGGAACTGCACCGGCAGCCCACCGTCGAGCAGGCGGTCGCCCGGACGGTGGCCACCGCGGGGCGGACCGTCGCGGTTTCTGGCGTCACGGTCGCGGTGGCGCTGACCAGCCTGATGCTGTTCCCCGAGGACTTCCTCCGCTCGATGGGCTATGGCGGGGTGGCCACCGTCGCGGTGGACATGCTGGCCGCGCTGACCGTGCTGCCCGCGCTGCTCGCCGTGCTCGGCTACCGGGTCAACGCGCTGCGCGTCCGCCGCTCCGTGAACCGGTCGGCCCGGGAGGAGACCAGCGGGGCCTGGTACCGGCTGGCCCACAGCGTGATGCGCAGGCCGGCCGTCTACGCCACGGTGATCGTGATCGGGCTGCTGGCCCTCGGCGCGCCGTTCCTGCGCATCTCCTGGGGCGGCACGGACGCCAGGACGCTGCCGGCCGCCTCGACGGTCAGGCAGGTGTCGCAGACGCTGGCCAGTGACTTCCCGGTCAACTCGACCGCCCCGATCGAGGCGCTCGTCACGCTACCGGGCACCTCGGGGGCCGCGACCGCGCTCGACGCCTACCTGCACCGCGTCGAGGCCGTCCCCGGCGTCACCGAAGCCCAGGTCACCGGGCTGAAGACTGGCACGGCCCGGGTCGACATCGGCTACGCCCCGGCTCCGGTGTCGTCGGCGGCCAGGCACATCGTCACCCAGATCCGCGACATCACCCCGCCGCCCGGGGCCACGGTGCTGGTCGGCGGGATCACCGCCGGGCTCGTGGACGAGCTGGCCAGCCTCGGCGCGACGCTGCCCTGGATGGCGCTGCTGGTCGGCGTCTCCACGTTCGTGCTGCTCTTCCTGGCCTTCGGCTCGGTGGTGCTGCCGCTGAAGGCGATCGTGATGAACGTGCTGTCGCTGTCGGCGACGTTCGGCGTCGTCGTATGGATCTTCCAGTGGGGGCACCTGTCCGGCCTGCTGCGGTTCACCCCGACCGGCTCGATCGACCCGACCATGCCGATCCTGATGCTGGCGATCATCTTCGGCCTGTCCATGGACTACGAGGTGTTCCTGCTGTCCCGGATCCGCGAGCGCTACGACCAGACCGGCGACAACACCGCCTCGGTAGCCAGCGGCCTGCAGCGGACCGGCGGCCTGATCACCAGCCTGGCGCTGCTGCTGATCATCGTGGTCGGCGCGTTCTCGGCCTCCGGCATCACGTTCATCAAGCTGATGGGCGTGGGCATGATCGTGGCGCTGCTGGTGGACGCCACCGTCGTCCGCGTGCTGCTGGTGCCGGCCACCATGCGGCTGCTCGGCCGGGCCAACTGGTGGGCGCCGCGGCCGTTGCGGCGCCTGTACGCCAGGTACGGGATCAAGGAGGAAATCCCAGGGCCCGCGCCGGTGCCAGCCCGGGTGGAAGGCTGACCGGCCGCTCGCGCCCTTTCGGCCGAACGATCCTGGTTCACCTTCTCCCTTCCCTTACCCGCCGGGCGGGCGGCGGCCTTGGCCGCGGTCCGCCCGGCGTTCTGCTCGGCGGTACAGTAGCGACGCGGCCAGCGACACCGGCCGTGACGATGAGTCCGCTTGAGGAGAAACCGACATGAACCAGCCCGTCGCCGTGCCCGAAGTGCTGTCGGCGGACCTGCCGGCCGGGGTGTTCCTGCTTGACGTGCGTGAAGACGACGAGTGGACGGCGGGCCACGCCCCCGACGCGGTGCACGTGCGGCTCGGTGAGCTCGGCGCGCGGGCGGACGAGCTGCCCCGCGACCGCGAGGTGTACGTGATCTGCCGCAGCGGCGCCAGGTCGGCCTACGCGGCCCAGACGCTGGCCGTCACCGGCCTGAACACCATCAACGTCGCCGACGGCATGACCGGCTGGGCCGTCGCGGACCGCCCCATGATCAGCGAGGACGGCGCCGAACCCTACGTCGCCTAGCCGCCCCGGCCGGCGTAGCCCGGCCGTTCAGCTAGCCCCGGGGCCGGCGTAGCCTGGCTCTTCAGCCAGCACTGACCGCAAGCGCGAGGGGCAGGGCGCCGCTGGCGCCCGCCTCGCGGAGCAGCCGGGCCGCGACCGTCATCGTCCACCCGGTCTCGATGCGGTCGTCGACGACGAGCACCGGGCCGTCCAGGCCGCCGACGGCGGCACGGATGTCGCCGGGCACCTCGAGCGCGTGCCACAGGGAGCTCAGCCGCTGCGCGCTGTTGTGCCGCCGCGGGCCGGCGCCTGCGTCGCTGGTGTAGGCGAGGGCGCCGAGGTAGGGCAGTCGGCCGACGCTGGCGAGCCGCTGGCCGAGGCTGGTGATCAGCCGGGGCCTGGTGCGTGACGGCAGGGTCAGCACGCCGGCCGGGCGCTCCGCCCAGCCCCAGGCGGCGAGCACCTTGATCGCGGCGGCCACGACGGGCTCCGTGACCGGCTCGTCGGGCGCGCCCTCGGCCAGCAGGGCCCGGAGCATGCCGCCCCAGCCGATGTCGGTGAGCCTGCCGATGGCCCGGCCCGGCTCGGCGGTCAGGGTGGCCGGGATCTTCCCGGCCACGTCGAGGCCGAGGGCCTTCAGCCCGGTCGGCCACATCCGCCGCGGCTCGACCTCCACGCCCGGGCGCAGCAGCCGCTCGCGCGCCGCGGTCGCGCTTGTCTCCGGCACGTCGCCCTGAACCTGCTGCCCCGTGCAGTTGTCGCAGCGTCCGCACGGCGCGGCGGCCGGGTCGTCGAGCTGCCGGCGCAGGTACTCCATCCGGCACCCATCCGTCGCCTGGTAGCCCAGCATGGCCTGCTGTTCGCGGGCGCGTTCGGCCGCGACCCGTTCGTAGCGCTCCGCGTCGTAGTGCCACGGCTGGCCGGTCGAGGTCCAGCCGCCGCTGACGCGGCGCACGGCGCCGTCCACGTCGAGCACCTTGAGCATGGATTCCAGCCGGCCGCGGGACAGGTCGACGCGGGTCTCGAGCACGCTGGCCGACATCGGCCGGTCTGCCTCCGCCAGGGCGGCAAGTGCGGCGCGGACCTGCCGCTCGGGCGGGAAGGCGAGCGAGGCGAAGTAGGCCCAGATGTCCCGGTCCTCGCGGCCCGGCAGCAGGATCACCTCGGCCCTGGACATGGCCCGTCCGGCCCGCCCGATCTGCTGGTAGTAGGCGACCGGTGACTGCGGCGCGCCCAGGTGCACGACGAAGCCGAGGTCCGGCTTGTCGAAGCCCATGCCGAGCGCGCTGGTGGCGACCAGCGCCTTGACCCGGTTGGCGAGCAGGTCATCCTCTGCCCGCGCTCGCTCGTCCGGCTCGTCCCGGCCGGTGTAGGACGCTACCGTCAGGCCCTGCTCGCGCAGGAAGGCCGCGGTCTCCTGCGCCGCCGCCACCGTGAGCGTGTAGACGATGCCGGACCCGGGCAGCTC
>JBKQQQ010000689.1:0-3975 GCA_052144275.1 Streptosporangiaceae bacterium | reverse complement strand
CGCCAGGCGCAGGCGCCCGGTCGCCGGCTACGCGGCACTGCTGCTCGGGCTCGTCGTTGTCGCGCTGCTCTACGGGTCACTCACCCGTCAGGGGGGCACCGCGCAGGCGTCGGCACCGCCCGCGTCGCAGCAGGACATCACGGTGGGCAAGGACTTGTTCGACGCGACCTGCTCGAGCTGCCACGGCCTCGACGCCCAGGGCACCAGTCAGGCACCGAGCCTGGTCGGCGCGGGCGCGGCCGCCGTCTACTTCCAGATGTCCACCGGCCGCATGCCGGCCAAGGAAGTCGGCGCGGAGAACGAGCGCGGGCCAGTAAAGTTCACCGAGCAGCAGATCTACCAGATCGCCGATTATGTCGCCTCCCTGGGCGGCGGGCCCGCGATTCCCACCGCCGAGCAGGTATCCACCGAGGGAGCGGACACCGCGCTCGGGTCAAACCTGTTCATGGCCAACTGCTCGCAGTGCCACGGCTTTGCCGGGGACAGCGGCGCGCTCACCTACGGCAAGTTCGCACCGCCGCTGACCCAGTCCACTCCGACGCAGATCTATACGGCGATGCTGACCGGGCCTGAGGCAATGCCGGTGTTCTCCGACGGGTCGCTCAGCCCGTCGGCCAAGCGCGACATCATCGCCTACATCACCGAGACGAGGGTCGAACCCAACCCTGGCGGCTTCTCGCTCGGCCGGATCGGTCCCGTCACCGAGGGCCTGGTGATCTGGCTCGGCGGCCTGGGATTCCTGGTGATCATCGCGCTGTGGATTACTGCCAAGCGGCGTGATCCGAGACCGACGGGGATGGAGTAGCAGCAATCATGAGCGACATGGAAGAGACCGAGGGGCACACGGGCCCGGCTGTGCCGCACCGGGTGATCGGTACTCCCCCGCCCTCGCCGCGCCTGCTCGGGTCGACGGCCGTGGCCGATGGCGGCGACGGCGCGGGCGAGGTCGCGGAGGCTGAGGACGCGGAGCACATCGTCGGCCTCCCGCCGGACGACCCGAGGGTGATCGCGCACGCCAAGCGGGTCGAAAGGATAGTCGCGGCGTGTTTCACGTTCGCGTTCATCGCCGGCTGCGGCTTCATCGCCGCCTACGTCGGCCTCGGGGTGCACTCGGTCGACAAGACCCTCCGCTCCAACCTGGCCCTGGGCACCTCGCTTTCCCTCGCGCTGGTCGCTCTCGGCCTGGGCACGCTGCTCTGGGTGCGGCACCTGATGCCGAACGTCGAGGTGGTCGAGGAGCGGCACGAACTGCGCTCCGATCCTGGGGACCGGCAGGCCTTCGAGGGGTACTTCAAGGAGGGCACGGCGAACAGCCAGTTCGTCAAGCGGCCGCTGGTGCGGCGTACCCTGATGCTCGGCACGCTCCCGCTGCTCGCCATCCCGGTCGTGCTGCTCAGGGACCTGAGCCCGGAGCCCGGGACCAGCCTGCGGCACACGGTGTGGAGCCCCGGTCGGCGGCTGCTCGTTTACGGCACCAACCAGCCAATCACCCCGGCCGAGTTCAGCGCGCCCGGCCAGTCGATCACGATCGTGCCCGAGGGCTTCACCGACAATCCCGATGCCCTCGCCAAGGCCACCGTCACCCTGATCAAGTTCCGGCCCGGAGAGCTGAACGTCCCCACCACGACAGACGGCGATACGCTGATCGGCACCATGAACTGGACAGTCGACAACATCGTCGCCTACTCCAGGATCTGCACGCACGTGGGCTGCCCGGTGGGGCTGTACGAGCAGACCACGCACCATCTCCTGTGCCCCTGCCACCAGTCCACCTTCGACGCGTCGACCGGCGCCACCGTGGTATTCGGCCCGGCGCCGCGTCCGCTGCCGCAACTGCCGCTGACTACCGACGCGCAGGGATACCTGGTGTCGAAGAGCGACTTCACCCAGCCCGTCGGCCCGAGCTTCTGGGAGCGCGGATGAGCGAGAACTTCGAGGTTCCCAAGCCCCTGAGCGGCACCGGCGGGTGGCTCGATGACCGATTCCACGGCGCGCGCGGGTTCCGCGTGCTCATGCGGAAGGTGTTTCCCGACCACTGGTCGTTCATGCTCGGCGAGATCGCGCTGTGGTCGTTCGTCATCCTGCTGCTGACCGGTACGTTCCTCTCGCTGTTCTTCGTCCCGTCCATGACGGCTGTGGTCTACCACGGCTCGTACGTCAAGCTGGACGGCATCCGGATGAGCGAGGCGTACCAGTCGACGCTGAACATCAGCTTCGACGTCCGCGGCGGGCTGCTGATGCGGCAGATCCACCACTGGGCCGCCGACCTGTTCATGGTCGCGATCATCGTTCACATGCTGCGGGTGTTCTTCACCGGCGCCTACCGCAAGCCGCGCGAGGTCAACTGGCTGATCGGGATCGTGCTGTTCTCGGTGGGGCTCCTCGAGGGGCTGTTCGGCTACTCGCTGCCCGACGACCAGCTGTCCGGCGCCGGCCTGCGGATCTTCGAGGGCGTGCTGCAAGGTATCCCGATTGTCGGCACCTACCTGGCGTTCTTCTTGTTCGGCGGGCCTTACCCGGGCGACATTGTCGTGGCCAGGCTGTACATCGTCCACGTGCTGCTGATTCCGGGCGTGATCCTGGCTTTGATCACCGCCCACCTGTTCATCATGTTCCACCAGAAGCACACGCAGATGCCCGCCAAGGGGAACACCGAGAAGAACGTCGTCGGCCAGCCGTTCTTCCCGTACTTCTTGGCCAAGGGCGGCGCGTGGTTCTTCTTCATCTTTGCGGCGCTCACGCTGCTCGCCACCTTCGCCCAGATCAACCCGATCTGGCTTTACGGGCCGTACAGTCCGGTGCAGATCTCGTCCGCGTCGCAGCCGGACTTCTACATGGGCATCCTGGAGGGCTCGCTGCGGATGATGCCTGCCTGGGAGTGGAACTTCCTCGGGCACACACTGTCACTGAGTGTGCTCATCCCGTTCGCGGTGCCGCTCACCGTGATCCTCGGCGGCGCGGCGTTCTGGCCGTTCTTCGAGCAGTGGGCGACCGGTGACAAGTCGTGGCACAACATCAACGACCGACCGCGGAACGCTCCGGTGCGGACCGGCATCGGCATGGCCGCCATCGTGTTCTACGGCGTCCTGTGGGCCGAGGGCGCCAACGACGTGCTCGCTGACTTCCTGCAGGTCCCGCTGTACACGATCACCTGGATCTCCCGGGTGCTGATCTTCTTGGGGCCGGTGCTCGCCTTCATCATCACTAGACGTATCTGCCTGGGTCTGCAGCGTAAGGACGCGGAGACGCTGCTGCACGGCTACGAGACGGGCATCATCAGGCAGCTGCCCAACGGCGAGTTCATCGAGGTGCACAAGCAGGTGAACGAGGAGGGGCGGGCGGTGCTCGAGGCCAAGAAGGTGCCCGCCCTGATGCCCCCGCCGGGCTCCGAGGACGCGAACGGCGTGCCCGCGCCAACCTCACGCGGCGTGCTCGGCAAGGCCCGGGCGGCCGTCAACCGGGCCTTCGCCGAGACCGTCGTGCTCGAGGCCGACGGGCACGGGGACGGCCATGGCGGGAACGGCCACGAACCGGAGATCGCCGGCGAGGAACAGGAGGCGGTCGGCGCGCCGGGTTCTCCTGCCCAGCTCCCCAGCGGCGACGAGGACGCCTAACCTAACCCTGGTGACCTGCCGCAGCCGCATTGCGGCCGCGCGCAGGTCACCGTCGTTCAGGAGGTATGCGGTCAGGCGGGCTCGCCCTTGAGGGTGAACGACGACAGCAGGTTCACCGCCACGGCCAGGGCGACGCCGGTGACGATGACGCCCATGATGACGGACGTCGCCACCGTCAGGCCCGCTTGCAGGGCCGAGTCGTTCGCGAACCCGTTGGCGATGCCGAGGCCGTAATGGCTCACCGACAGCAACTTGACCCCGCTGACGAAGTTGGACAGCAGCGTCTCCCAGACCAGCACGTACAGCAGGCCGACGGCGATGGCCCGGGTTGTGGCCACGGAGACCATGACGAAGACCGCGT
>JBKQQQ010000688.1:0-3789 GCA_052144275.1 Streptosporangiaceae bacterium | reverse complement strand
AAATGTTATACCCCTAATACGGTGACCGATCCGGAGCGGCTACGCCAGTGCCTAACCAGCATCAGGCTGACCCGGGTCGCGATTGCGCGGTGGGAACTCGAGCCTGGGGTTTCCGGGGTGGCCGTGCCGGTGTTCGGACCAGGCGGCATGGCTGTGGCGGCCCTGGGGCTCACCGTTCCCAATCTCCGCGCCGACCTGCAGATGGCAAGCTCCGTGCTTACGATAGCCGCCCGCGGGCTGTCCAGAGAACTCGCTACCGGCAGTCACGTCGGCTGCTTCGCGCTAGTCACCGAGCAGCACGCGCCGAACAGGAAGGATCTGGTCGGCAGCAATTCCTGACCATGAGTGCTGGCCGCGCCGCCAACGAGCGGATCGCCAGGCCGCTCGCGGGCACGTACTATTTCAAATGCTCGCGAGCGGTCTGGAAGTACACTGCGGACATCCCGCGCATGAAGTCGGCATTAGTCGCTGCTAGCGTGTTTATCCACTCGATCTGCGTGGCGGCGGAGGCTTGCTGCTGAACCTGAATCATCCTGTTAAGGATATTCTCGTAGGCCCAGATCTCCGGTAGTCAGTCTGCGTTATTTGTTTGATCCGGGCTGGTGTGCGGTGAGCTGGTAGGTGATGGGCCTGGTGTCGCCGGGCATGGCGGGCGGGGTGTGGTTTATCTCGTCGATGAGCAGGGCCAAGGCGCGGGCGACGCGGGGGGCATCGGGCCGTTGGAGTTCGACGGTGATCTGGCCGGTGGTATAGGTGATGGTCCCGGCCAGGCCGCGGATGATGGTCTGGCGGGTGATGGCGCGGTATTCGTCGTCGTCGTGCAGGTAGGCGTTGAGGTGGTTCGCCAGCCAGTGCTCGGCGTTGTGCGCGAGCAGCCGCAGCACCATCTGCAGGCCGCGGCGGCAGGTCCGCAGCAGCGCGACCTGGGCCCCGGGGTCGATGAGGTTGGCGGGCAGTTTCGCGGGGATCTTGTCGCGGGCCGCCGCGGCGGCGGCCAGTTTGGTGTGCGCGGCGGCGATCTCCTTCAGCGCGGCGGGGATCAGCCTGGCGTTCTTGGCGGCCGGGCTGATGGCCGGGTCAGCGAGCAGCACGGCCAGGTCCCGCTCGGCGGCGGCCACTACCTTTTCTGCCTCGTGGACGGCGGCATTGGCCTTCTTGCGGGCCGGGTTATCGATGACCTTGGTGTTGGTCTCGATGCCGGCGATGTAATCGCAGATCTTGTCTATCCCGTAGTTCTGCGAGGCGTACTTGAGGAAGTTCTCCTCCCGCCACCGGGACTTCAGCCAGGCCAGGATCTGTGCCGGGCAGGCATCAAAGTCCGACGTCAGGATCTGCCGCGTCACCTTGCCGTGCTCGAACATGGTGAGCTGCCGGGCGTCGCCGTAGTCCTTGACCTGCACGGTCTCCTCGGCCCAGGTGATCTCCCTGCGCCGGCCGCCGGTCGTGATCGTGGTGATGACCGGGAGCATGGCACGTCACACACGCCGCTTTCAATGCCGCTGGCCGGCGTTCGGCCTGTTCAGCGGGACTTGTTACGAGGCGATCAAGGGTCTCGTCGTCAGCCGGAGGCGGTGGCGTCTGCGGCAAGACGCCGCGGCTGGAACCCTGAGCAGGTTCACGTGGAAGTGGACGTGGATGCTGGTCTGAGCCACCGCTCGAGCCATGCGGCAGCGACGAACGCCACGGCGACGGCAATGATCACCACCGATATCACTTCGAAGGCATCGGATTGAATGAAGACCAGCGTCAGGACCACGGATGATAGCGGGAGACCACCGACCGCAACCACGGTCATCGCCCCGATTCCCATGGCCACGCCGTCGACCAGGGGCAGGCCGGGAAGGTGGGACAGGGCGATGCCGATCGCGGCGCCGAGAAACATGCCGGGGAAGGCCGGGCCGCCTTTGAAGCTGCCCATGGATACGCCGAAGGCGAGCCCTTTGCAGACGATGAGCAAGACCAGGGCTCCGGCCGACCAGGTCGCCGCGTGCTGGATGAGGGGGGCGAGGTCCGATTGGCCGGAGAACAGGACGAAGTGCGAGCTTTTTCCTGTCTCCTCGGCGAACAGAACAGCCAGACCGCCGATGGCCAGGCCGGCCACCGGAGTCACGAGCACCTTGTGGCGTGCCACGAAAGGCTGGATCTGAAAGGCCAGCCGCCGGATGGCGGTGCCGGCGGGTGCCGCCAGCAGGCCGATGCCGATTGCCCAGCCGAACTGGCTTCCCGTCGGATAGCCGATGGCAGGGAGATGCGGCACCGCCAATGTCGCGACGCCCGTACCGGTCGCATGACTGAGGGCAACGAAGACAAGCGCGCCGACGCCCGAAGCCACGAGCCCGGGCAGCA
The DNA here is from genome assembly GCA_052144275.1 of Streptosporangiaceae bacterium. Taxonomy (GTDB): domain Bacteria; phylum Actinomycetota; class Actinomycetes; order Streptosporangiales; family Streptosporangiaceae; genus Palsa-504. The sequence goes on along the minus strand of JBKQQQ010000688.1, from coordinate 1,443 downwards.
GGATCACGCTGATCAGGCCGCCGCCGACCCCGGCTGCCTCCAAAAGCAAGAAGGCACCGACGACCGGTGACCCCAGCAAGGTCGAGATGGCCGCGAAGCTTCCGGCTGCGCCGATGACCACGATCGCCTGCTTGGGCGCGTCCTTCTTGATCAGGCGCACGATCGTCGTGGCGACGACCATGCCGACCACGACCAGCGGCATCTCCGGCCCCAGCACCCCGCCCAAGATGAGCGTGGCGAGCGAGGCGACGAGGACGCTGGGCAGGTCTTTCGCGGTGAAGTTCCCTCCCATCGCGAAGCCGTCGGCGGGATTGTGGCCTCCCGTCCCGGGCAGGTAGCGCAGCGTCACGCCGACGATCAATCCGCACAGGGCCAGCATGGGAAGCGGCCACCATACGGGCGCACCATGAAAGCCGAGCTCGCCGGGAAGCGTTGTGAAGAAATACTTCTGGCCCTGGGTGACCAGCTTCAAGTAGTAGTAGGCGATAGCCGCCACCGGGACGCCCACAAGGGCGCCGGACAGCAACAGCACGACGTACTGCTTGCTCTTGACAAGATCCAGCGGCTTGGGCGGCGTCGGCGCAGGCGGCGCCTCAACGTCAGTCACTGTCAGACCCTCCCGGCTTCCGGGCGTCAACGATCCGGCAGGCACACGCCGTCATCGCATCACCCTGTCTGCTTGTCCAGGCGAACCGGCACCGATCCTACGCCGGCACAGGCTTCGCCACAGGGCACCAGCCGCCGGAGAGCTACGGGCCTCATGCGAAACGGGCCATCATGAGCGGTGACAAGGCCCTGGGTCCGAAGCCGTCCTCGAGAGAATCAGCATCGACATTGACGCCCCGAGGACCCGCACGGCAGTCGTGACGAGGTGGCTCAGCTGCCGCTGGCGTCAGTCGCAATCTGCTTGTCCAGCACCGCTTGGTCGACATTCAGCTCTTCTGATACGTACTTGTTCTCGGCTTTGATGGCAGCGTTGATCTGCTCGCTCATGTTGGCCGCGTAGACGACGATCACCCAGCCTGGCCCTTCGCGAGGGTGCCCGCGACCTGTTTGAGGTCTGAGTCCTTCATGCCTCCCTTTGATGTGCCCCACTGCGGCGCCGATCCCGCCACCTGCCGCCATGCCGCCGATCAGCCCGATCGCAGGGGTGCGTGGGGTTGGCCTGATGGATGCTGTCGCTGCTGCTGTCAGCATCCTCCTGGACGAAGCGCCAGTCCGCACGCCGTGGGTGTCCAGCGGTCAGCTGCCCAGCAAGGCGGATCCCCGCGCCCGGTGCTCGTGTGCTGGCTGGCTCTCCATCGCGTGAGGGCTCGTGTCCGCGGCGGCTTGGTACCAGGTGGCATAGCGACCTACCAGCGGCGCCGCCGAGAGCCCGTGTACCAGGACCGACAGCCCGACGGTCAGGTAGGTGGCCGCGACGATCGTCCCGGCATGCGGGAG
>JBKQQQ010000687.1:0-2772 GCA_052144275.1 Streptosporangiaceae bacterium | reverse complement strand
TGCCGTGTCAGCGCTTGCTATGCGCCGTACGCCGGCAGTATCGCTCCGCTCACCGGCGCTGCGGCGTCGCTGACAAGGAATGCGATCGTGTCGGCGATCGCCTGCGGCGCGACCGCGTGCGCCATGGTCTCCTCCGGGAACGCGGCCCGGGTTACGGCGGTGTCGAGGAGCTGCGGCGCGACCGCGTTCACCCGGATCCCGTGCGGGCGGAGCTCGATATCGAGGATGCGTGTCAGGTGGACGAGAGCGGCCTTGCTCACGCTGTATGCGGCCATGCCGCCGGCTGGCTCGATCCCCGGGCGGGCGGCTACGTGCACGATGGCACCTGAACCCTGCCGCTGCATATGCGGCGCGACCGCCTGGCTCAGCCACAGCGCGGGTCCCAGGTTGACATCGATCATGAGCCGCAGCGTCTCGGGAGTGGTTCTCAGGGCGTCTCCCAGAGAGAACGCACCGATGGTGTTCACCAGCACGTCAGGAGGGCCAACCTCGCTGGCGATCCGGTCGATGAGCCGCGTCGCCACGGCGGGGTCGGTGGTGTCGGCCACCTCGCGGCGGACCTTGTCGGGAAGCTGGCTCAACCCGCGCTCGTTCCGGTCGACCGCCACCACGGTGAGGCCGCCGGCGGCGAGCGTCACCGCCGTCGCCTGACCAAGCGCACCGCCTGCGCCGGCCACGACCGCCACATGAGCGCTCATGACATCATCTCCCTTTGGGTCTTGGGCACGTCCCTGCACGGCCGTGCGAGCCTTTCGCGACGGATCCAGACTGGCTGCCAGACAGGTGAGAGGACCTCACCGGATCCTGGTGATTCGCCAGGCCCCCAACGTGCTACTCATCCCTGGGACCGGCTCCGTTGCCCACCTGAGGGAGAACCTGGCCGCCGAAGGCGTGACGCTCGATGACGAGGCGCTGCGCAAATTGGACGGGGTTGGCGCCTGACTCGGACAGCAGCAGTTGCCGCTGCAAATTTGGTCTCGCGCGCCCACGTGCTCTCACTCGTTGTCGCATGACCACCACGCCGGTCTGGGCCCTGGCCACCGGTTCCGTCAGTGCACACGCGGTCGGGGATCGTGGTCATCACTGGCCGGGGCCGACCGCAGCACTGACGAGCCGAGCCAGTGGCTGGCCTGCAACGCGAGTTCCACGTCGTGGCGGTGCTCGCCGACCGGCCGGCCGAGGCTCTCCTCCGCCTTGCGGATCCGGTACTGGACTGTGTTCTTGTGCAGCATCAGCCGTTCGGCTGTTGTTTTGTAGCTGCCCCCAGTCTGCAGGAAGACCACCAGGGTCTCGCGCAGCCGGGCGTGGTGCTCATCGTCGGCGGCCAGGCCGGCCAGCGTGCCAAGCACCCAGGCCCGCAGCAGGTCCGCCGATCCGAGCATCATCGCCACAGGTGCGACCTCGCTGAACGCTACCGCCCGCGGCGGGGGAGATCCCGCGGCGAGCGCGACGGCCTGGGCGGCGATGGCCTGCCGGTGGGTGAGGCGGAATCCGGTGGTGCCCTTGGCCGGGTCGCCGAACGCGAAATGGATGTCGCCGTCCACGCCGGACGTGCTGGCCGCTGCGGTGTCGAACGTGTCTCGGATGCCAAGCGGCAGCCAGGCCCAAGCGCTGGATACGTCGCGGGGCAGGAAGACTGGATCGCCGGAGCAAGCCGCCTTCCCCGCGACGTGGCTGATCGCGTGCTCGAGCTGGGTGATGTTGTCTACGGCAGCCGCCGTGTCGCCCGCCCAGGTCACCACGCCCACGTGGTACTGGCGCAGCCGGTAGCCCAACGTGGCCTCCGTCACGCTGACATTGATCCGCTCGCCCGAAAGCAGGTCACGGATCCGGGCAGCTCGCGCGGCGCTGCGGTTCCGCAGCCAGTTTTCCCGTTCGCGCGTATAGGCCGCGACGATCTCTTCGGAGGTCTGGTCGACGTACCCGGCGACGATCTTGGACATGCTCAGCGTGGTGGCGGTGATCATCTGGGCGTCATCTGCCCGCTGAGCCAGCTCCTTGAGGAGCCAGTCGGAGAAGCAGGTGTGCCCGAGCCGGTAGGCGCGCAGCAGTGCGGTCAGCGGCGTGCCGTGCTGCGCCCGTCGGCGCGCGTATTCCAAGGCTGCGGCCGGGGCTTGCACGGCGCTCAGGTCGATCTGATGCTGCATGATCTGCAGGCACGTGCCGACGTTGCTGTGGACGCTCGAGGTGAGCAGGGCGAGCACCGGCTTATCGGCGCGTAGCTCCGGGATCTCCCGAAGGATCACCTCATAGACGTCCTCGGACACCGCGGCGGCCCGGCGGCTCACCGCCGCCGCGACGTCGGCCATCAGCTCGGCGACCGCGGGACCATCGATGTCCACCTGCGGATTCTTACACATATGTCATGGCGAGTCCCTCTCGCGGGTCGCTGGCAGGTCTAGGTGCTCGGCCAGCCACGGGCTGGTCACGCTGCGCGGGTCACGCGCGACGTCCTCGGGCGCGCCGGCGGCAATGATGTGGCCGCCGTCAGGGCCGCCGCCCGGGCCCATGTCGATGAGGTGGTCGGCGGCGGCGAGCAGGTCCAGGTCGTGGTCGATGACGATGATCGTGGCCCCGGCCTGCAGCAGCCGGTCGAATACGCTGACCAGGGTGGCCACGTCGAGCGGGTGCAGTCCGGTGGACGGCTCGTCGAAGACGTACAGCGCGCCGCGCTGGCTGCTGCGCAGCCGGGACGCGATCCGCAGCCGCTGCGACTCACCGCCGGACAGGGACGGTGTAGGCTCGGCCAGCCGCAGATAACCCAGGCCGACC
>JBKQQQ010000686.1:0-3921 GCA_052144275.1 Streptosporangiaceae bacterium | reverse complement strand
GCGCTGATCGGGACGTCCGGAGCGCTGATCGCTGACGTCATCCTGCTGCGGCTGCGCGGCCAGTACCAGCGGCGCTCGGGGCCGTCTTCGGGGTCAACACGCTGATCGGGCCGCTGCTCGGCGGGCTGTCTACTGACGACCTGTTCTGGCGGTGGGTGCATATGTGAACGTGCCGATCGCGGTGATCGTCATCGCGCTAGCGCCAAGACCAACCTCAGGAGCGGAGCGGCTGCAGGCCGGCATCGACTGTCTGTTCGTGGCGCTCGGCGCCCCGAACAGACCCTGGCCACTCCGGGCTGGGCGGGCGACGACACATGGGCCAGCTTGCTTGCCGGGCCGCCGTCGGCGCGGAGGCTTGGCGTGAGGGTCCGGTCAGCTAGGGGGATAGCGATGATACGCACCCGCGAGGACAGTCCCAAGTTCTCTCTGAGCCTGTCCATATCCCGGGTGCTCATGGGGCCGGATCTGCGGTTATCCAGGCGGTGGGAATGGCCGACCGGCCGGGACGGTCGCCGCCGCTGGTCTGGCCGGCGCAGCGGAAGCCGAGGGACCTGATCGTCTCGGCGGCGCTCGGCTGGCCCGCGGCCAGGTCGGCGGCGTAATCGCTGACCAGCAGACGGCCGGTCCCGGGCCGGACGATATGCGCCAGGTGATGCCGGATCAGGTCGGCCCGGTGCGCCCGGGGCACCGAGTCGAGCAGGATGTGCACGTAGTCGAAGCGCTGGCCGGCGGGCGGCCGCCAGTCGACGGCGTTGCCGACCCAGATGCGATCAGCCCACTGCGGCAGCCGCCGTCTGGCGAGTTCGGCGAGCGCAGGCGATATGTCGACACCGTGGGGCTCGACAGCCAGGCCGCGCTCGGCGCACCAGGCCGCCACCGACTCCATCAGGAGCCCGTTCGCGCAGCCCACGTCGAGGAACGTCCCGTCGCCGGCGATCCCCTCGGTGATGTGCCGCCGGGCCTGCTCCCAGTCCAGTTCGTCGCCGCCGAACCCGGAACCCTGCTGGGGTGTCGTCCCGCGCAGGTAGGCCGTCTCGAGAGTGCGCCGGTTGTCCGCGTAGAACGCCTGCTCATCCAGGCCCCGGTACGACTCGGCCGCGGCCCGCACCGCGGCGGCGAGCACCGGCCGACCGTGCGCGCGCAGCCGTTCAGCCGCCTCCTCGGCCGGGCCGAAGCTCAGCGTCGCCGACCGGTGCGGCCTGCTGCCCGTGTAGGGCCCGCCCTCGATCCAGGCATACAGGTGGTCCCGGTCGAGACCGAACGGATGGAAGCGCTGATAGCGGAAGCCCGCTGTCCGTAGCGGGACCCGCAGCACGGTGTCGATCGCATAGTCCTCGCCGTCCTGCACCTCCCCGGCCGGCAGCGCCGGGCCGCCCGGGTCCTCGATGAGCACGCACCGGCCATCGGCCAGGAACGGGACGAAGGTGATCAGCCGTACCTGATCCCCGGGCGGGTCCGCGCTGATCAGCTGGAACATGGGCCGCCAGCTATTTCCGCCGCGCCGAGGATCGCGGCCACCACCTGCGCGACTGGCTGGATCGCGGTGTCGATGACCAGGTGCTCGCGATCCCATGGTTCGTATTCGCGGTCCACGATCTGCTGCCAGCTCGGCAGCGCGAGGCCCTGGATATCCACCTCGCGGGTCAGCGTGCGCTCACGGTGCGCGGCCTGGTCCGTGCAGATGAGCTCGACTTCGAGCAGACGGGCGCCGTAGGCGTCGGCGACGGCACGCCAGGCGTCCCGGGTGACGCCGAGCGGGTTTACACACTCGGCGACCACGCTGACGCCGTGCCTGAGCTGCTCCGCGGCCACCTCGTAGGCGACCCTGTAACCGACCGGTCCCAGCGGCGGCCGCAACTCGGCCGAAGCGATGATCGCCTGCTCGATGCGGTCCACGCGGACGTAAGCGAACCCGGTCTGACGGATAAGCGCGCTGGCCACGGTGCTCTTGCCAGTGGCCGGAAGGCCACTCACCACGATCAGAATCGGTGTGCCCGCCACCGGCTCATACTGTCATGCCGATACTGTCATGCCGACCGACCCAGCAGCGCTGCCACCCCGTCGCGGCTGGCGGGGTCGGCCGGATACGACCGCAGATGTACGGCGCTAGCCGGGCCGGACCAGGCCGGACTGGAAGGCGAGGACCACGAGCTGGGCCCGGTCCCTGGCACCGAGCTTGGCCAGGATCCTGCTGACGTGGGTCTTGGCGGTGGGGACGCTCATCACCAGCCGGTCGGCGATCTCGGTGTTGGACAGCCCGGTGGCGATGAGCGCGAGCACCTCACGCTCCCGCGCGGTCAGCTGTTCCAGCGCCCCGGGCGGGGGCCGCAGCGGGTCGGGCTGCCGGGCGAAGTGCTCGATCAGCCGCCGGGTGACGTTGGGCGCGAGCAGGGCCTCGCCCGCCGCGACGACGCGGATGGCAGACAGAAGTTCCTCGGGCGGCCGTTCCTTGAGCATGAACCCGCTCGCGCCGACCCGCAGCGCGCCGAAGACGTACTCGTCGAGGTCGAACGTGGTCAGGATCAGCACCCGGGGCAGCGGCCCGGCGGCGGTGATCCGCCGGGTGGCCGCGATGCCGTCGAGCACCGGCATGCGGATATCCATGAGCACCACGTCGGGAGAGGTCCGGCGGGCCACTGCCACCGCCTCCGCGCCGTTGGCGGCCTCGCCCAGCACGGCCAGATCGGGCTCGGAGTCGATGAGCAGGCGGAACCCAGCCCTGACGATGGCCTGGTCGTCGGCCACCACGACACCGATGGTCCTGCTCATGCGACCTGGCCGGCCGCGAGGCCCGGCAAGGGCAGGAAGGCCGACACCCGGAACCCGCCACCCGCCACGGGTCCCGCCTCCAGCGTGCCGCCGAACGCCGCCGCGCGTTCCCGCATGCCGACCAGGCCGTGCCGGGCGCTCTCGTCCGTCACCAGCGTCCCGGCCACCTCGCCCCCCTCAGCGGCCCCGCGGCCGTTGTCGGTCACCGTAATCAGCACCCCGTCGCTGCCGGCTCGCACCCGGACCGTCGCCTGCGCACCGCGCGCGTGCTTGACCACGTTGGTCAGCGCCTCCTGGACGATCCGGTACACGGTCAGCGAGGCGGCCGGCGGCAGCGCCGCCGCGTCGCCGGTGACGGCCAGCGCGACCGGTATCCCGGCGCCCCGCACCGTGCCGGCCAGCTCCCCGAGGTCTGCGACCCCGGGCGCGGGGACCAGGCTCGGTCCCTCGCCGTCGTCGTCACGGAGCAGCCCCAGGATGCGCCGCAGTTCCTCGAGCGCGCCCCGGCCGGTCACCTCGACGGCCCGCAGCGCCAGCAGCGCCTCCACAGGCCGGGCCGCTCCGACCTTGCGACCGACCCCAGCCTGGAAAGTGACCACGCTGAGACTGTGGGCCACCACGTCGTGCAGTTCCCGGGCGATCCTGACCCGCTCTTCGCGCACCGCGAGGCGTCCGCGCTCGGCCTCGGCCCGCTCCCGCTCTGCCTCCTTCTGCTGCCGCTGGGCCGCCTCCTCGGCCAGGTACCTGCGGCGCTCCCGGACGCCGTCGCCGACGAACCACAGCGCCCCCGCGGCCAGCAGGCTGTGGGCGGTGTCGGCCGGGCCGCGGGCCGCCGCCGCGGCGGCGAGGAGCCCGCAGACGATCACCAGTTCGGTGCCGATCAGCGCGGCCACCGCGACCGGACGCCGGGAGCTCACCGCCACCGTGTAGATGGCCATGCCCAGCATGACGTCGACGTCGAGCTGGGCGTGGCCGAGCGCGGTCAGCGCGGCCACCGAGGTCGTCACCACGGCCAGCACCGGCAGCGGCCAGATCCGCCGGACCGCCACCGGGAGGGTGGCCGCCGCGCCCAGGGTCCCGATCGGCGCCGTCGGTATCTCGAACCGGAAACCGTGCAGCATGCGCAGGTCGAACACCACCGACATCGCGACG
>JBKQQQ010000685.1:0-6200 GCA_052144275.1 Streptosporangiaceae bacterium | reverse complement strand
TTCCCCTGGCGTGCACCAGCGGTCACCCCGGCAGCGTCCACCACGCCCTGCTGCGGCTCGCGGTCCGCCATGGCGTACAGCTGCGTTACGTAGCTGGTCATGGGGAACCTGGCGGAGCTGGCCCTGGGCTGGTTACCCGGTGAGGCGGATGCGGACGTCGGCGACAACGGCGCCGTGCTGCCGGACGAACACCGGGTTGAGGTCGAGCTCGGCGATCTCGGGGATGTCCTCGACCATGGCGCTGACCCGGTGCAGCAGCTCGGCGAAGGCCGCCACGTCCAGCGGCGGGGACTGGCGGTATCCGGTGAGCAGCCGGTAGGAGCGCAGCGAGCGGAGCATCTCATCGACGTCGGTGTTGGACAGGGGCGTAATGCGCACCGCCACGTCGCCGAGCACCTCGACTATGGTGCCGCCGAGGCCGGCTAGCACCAGCGGGCCGAAGGCCGGATCGTGGGTCACCCCGACGATCATCTCCACGCCGTCGCCAATCTGCTCCTGGACGAGGAACTCCCTGGCCTGCTCGGCGAGGCCGGCCTCGGCCAGCGCAGCGCGGATCGCGGTCACCGCCTGGGATGCCGCCTGCGGGGTGCTGATGCCGAGGGCGACGCCGCCGACGTCGCTCTTGTGGATGGCCGCGGCGATCTTGACCACGACCGGCCCGCCCAGTTCGGCCTGGGCGGCCGCGGCCTGGGCCGGGGTGCGGACCAGGCGGGACCGGGCGGCGGGGATGCCGTAGGCGGCGAGCAGCTGCGCGGCGGCCTCAGCGCTGGCCCATCCTCCGCCGGGCTGGCTGGCCAGGACCTTGCCGACCAGTGCCCGGCCGCGGCGCGCGTGGATGCCGGGGGGTGTCACGACGTGGCCTGCGGGCCGGGCCCGCCATTCCGCCCACCGGGCGATCTGCCCGAGCGCGGCGGCGGCTTGCTCGGGGTAGGTGAAGGCGGGGATGCCGGCGCTTGACAGGCTGGCCGGCGCGGGCCCGGCCGTCATGAAGACCGCGATGACAGGCTTGGCGGGCAGGGCGGCCGCGGCGGCGGTGATCTCGCGGGCGACGTCCCCGGCAGCGGTGACGAACGGCGGGATGTATACCGTGATGATCGCGTCGATCTCCTCGGCGGCGCCGAGCAGGCGCAGCGCATGCCCGTACTGCTCTGCGGTGGCGCTGGCCACGACGTCCACCGGGTTCTTGGTGGAGGCCTGCGGCGGCAGGCCGGCGCGCAGCGCGGCCTGGGTGTCGTCGGACAGCTCCGGCACCAGCAGCCCGGCCGCCTCGCACGCGTCGGCGACCAGGATGCCCGGGCCGCCGCCGTTGGTCAGCACCGCCACCCGCCGTCCCGCGGGTGCCGGCTGCGTTGACATGACGGCGGCGATGTCGAACATCTCTTCCAGCGTGCCGGCCCGGATCACTCCTGCCTGGTGGAACAGTGCCTCGACCGCGGTTTCCCCGGCTGCCATCGCCGCGGTGTGCGAGGACGCCGCCCGGCGCCCGGCACCTGTACGGCCGGCCTTCACCGCCACGATGGGCTTGTGCCGGGAGATCCGCCGGGCGATCCGGGCGAACCTGCGGGGGTCGGGGACCGACTCCAGGTAGGCCAGCACGACGTCGGTGCCGGGATCCTCATCCCAGTACAGCAGCAAGTCGTTAGGCGCAAGGTCAGCGGTGTTGCCGACCGACACAAAGCCGCTGACGCCCACCGAGGGGCCGGCCAGCAGGGCAAGTGCGGCAAGCCCAAGCCCGCCGGACTGGGTCACGAACGCCAGCCGGCCCGGCGGCGGGAAGACCGGGCTGAAGGTCGCGTTGAATCGGGGATCCGGCCCGCCGCTGAGCAGGCCCATGCAGTTGGGCCCGATGAGCCGGACCCCCGCGGCCCGGGCGCGGCGGCGCAGCTCGTCCTGCAGCACCCGGCCCTGCTCGCCGATCTCGGCGAACCCGGCCGAGATTACGCACACCGCCCGCACGCCCAGGGCGCCAGCCTGGCCCACTACGCCGGCTACCACCGGTGCGGGCACCGCCACCAGCACCAGGTCCGGCGGACCGGGACAGGAGGGCAGGTCCGGGTAGCAGGTCATCCCCTGGATGACCTGGTGGCGGGGATTGACCGGGTATACCGGTCCGGCGAACCCGCTTTGAAGCAGGTTGGCCAGCAGCAGCCCGCCGACGCTGCCGGGCTTGTCGCTAGCCCCCACCAGGGCGATTGACCCGGGGCGCAGGAACGGCCCGAGCGCGGCGCGGGCCGCGGCGCGCTGGTCGGCCAGCACCGCGTCAAGGTAGGCATCGGTTTCCTGCACGGCGAAGCTGGCGTGCACGGTGGCCGCCGTTACCTGCTCCTGGTATTCCAGGCCCAGTTCCTCCAGCAGGCCCAGGATTGCCGCATCGCCCCTGGGCACGTCGCCGGCCAGCCGCCGCACCCCGGCGTGCCGGGCGGCTTCGGCTAGCCGGCGCAGCAGCAGGGTGCCCAGCCCGGCGCGCCGCCAGAAGGCGTCGACGAACACCAGGAACCTGGCGGTGTCCCCGGCCGCGCGCTCATACCGCGCCACGCCCGCCACCTGCCCCGCCGGCCCGGCCGCAGCGGTCGCGACGATCCCCGCCGCGTGGCCCGGCCGCGACAGAGCCACGTCGCCGGCGCGGTCGGCCGGCAGATGAGCCAGATCGGTGAACCGGCGCCGGGCCGGAGCATCCAGGCGCCGCCACAGCGCCTCAAGCCCCGCCGCATCATCGGCCCGCAGCGGGCGCACCACCACCACCCGGCCATCACGCAGCGTCTCCTCCGAACCCGCCGCGCTGCCGACAGCCGTCACGCCCCCCTCCCGGGCTTCTGGCGGCGCGGCGATGTACTCGCAGGCAGGCTCGGCACGCTGTTCCCTGGCGGAGCGCCGGGCGGGGCAGGTGCTGGCGCCGTGCCGGACCGCTGGACGGACGGCTGGTGTCGCGCCTGCCCGGGCCAGCCAGCACCGCGGTGCGCCGGCCGGGGATAAAAGCCTTCCGCGGTCGTGCGGCCCGCGTTGCACTGCGGCAGCCGACCCGCATCGACCAGCCTGCACGTCCGGACAAGCCCCGGCGGGACGGCGCCGTACCACAGGCCCGGCGGCGGGGTCAGGTCAGGTGTCGGCCTGCTCACGCCGGGTCCAGCGGGGACCGCGTCACATGCCGTGACCGCATACCTCGCGTGCCGTCGGCCGGGTCCGCCGTGCTGCGGCCGGGAAACCACCGCCGCCCGGCACCGGTCAGCATCCATGTTCCCAGTCTGCGCGTTCACACGCGGCACCCGGAACGAGGGGTCGCAGCGGCTGGGATCGGTGTCCCACTGCCGGGCGGAGGTGTTCCTGCAGACGGCACAGGAACCACTGGTAGCGCGGCCCGCCGCGGGCGGGGTTCTGGCCGACCGCCGGTTACGGCCGTGGTACGTAAGCGCCGTCGGCGCCGCGACCAGACCGCTGCGCCGCCGGTTCGGATCTATTCTGGCTGCGAGCATCCCCAGGCACCTCCTGCTGCCCGTCCTGCCTCGCCGTCAGGCGGCTGGCGGTAGGCGGCATCACCACCGTGATCACCGGCCTTGCCGGACAGCAGCACGCCCGCACGGCAGCGTCCAGCGGCACGGCCCCGCTCCAGCTCAGCTACGAGCTGCTCGCGCGCAGCGGCCGTCCGGTGAGGCCACCATTTCTCCATACATTGACCAGTGCACCGACATGGACACGGTGTCAGGGCCATTGTTCCCGCACGGCATGGCCATGGGTCCCGCTTCGCCTGCGGCTGTCAGGCTCTCGGGATGTTGGCCCCTAGGCTGCGGTCACTGCCAGACAGGCACCGGGTCGTTGCGTATCTCATCGGCGTCGAGGGACGCAGCTACCGGGAAATCGCCGACCTCACCGGCATCCCGCTCGGCACCATGACGTCAAGCCTGCATCGTGCCCGGTGCCGGCTCCGCGCCGAACTCAGCGCCTATGCGCCCCCGAGTTAGAGCAGACGATGGCGGGCCGCACACGGCGTGCTACGCCGTCCAGATGGCCCCGCCCAGGGGACCTCCGTCCCTGGAAGCAGGCTCCCCCGCCTGATCGATCCGGCGGAAGTCGGGGGAATCCCGGTCCACCTCGATCATCCCGGCAGTGCGCATCGCGGGGCCGAGCAGCAGGATCTGGAACATCTCACGCTTGGCCAGGACCCGCAGCGACAGTGGCAGCGCCTGCAGGTGGACCATCGGGTCCAGGTTGGACTGGTGATTGGACACCACGACGTACGCGGCGGCCGGCCTGACATGTTCAAGGTCATGGACGGCCACCCGGGCCCCCGCCGCGCGCAGCCACACCTCCGCCCACCACCGCACCATCCGGTCGGTGACAGGCGAGTCGGCCCGGGCGGGTCCGCGGCACAGCAGCAAGATGGCGACGGCCAGCGTCGCCAGCACGCCCGCGACGAACGTCGGCACCGTGCGCCAAGACACCCATCCACCCTTCCGGCGCACACCGGCATACGGTCGCAGGGTGCCCATCGGCTCAGCGCAAGCCAGCGCGGCGGCCTCGGTCAGGCTTTGCTGATGGCTATCTTCTTGGCCGGTTCGTGTTTCGGCGCCGGGATGCGGATCTCCAGGACTCCGTCCTTGTAGGTCGCGGTAATGTCGGCCTCGGTCACGCCCTGCGGGAGCGGCAGCGACCGGGACAGCGACCCATAGCGCAGTTCCCGGCGCACGTAGCCCTTCTCCTCCCGCTTCTCTTCCTCACGGCGTTCAGCTTCGATGTGCAGTATCCCGTGCGAGACGGTCAGCTCGACATCCTTGTCCGGGTCGATGCCGGGCAGGTCGGCACGTATCACCAGCGTCCCGTCCTCCCGGAATTCCTCGACCCGGATCAGTTCCTCGGCCTCCCGCCAGCGTGAGAACGGCATCATCCGCGCCCATTCTTCGAACATCCGGTCAAAGCGGCCGAAGACATCGGCTGCTTCCCCGCGAGGCTCGCGTCTTGCCAGACCTGGCATGGTCCTCACCTCCTGGCCGCCAGGCAATGCCGCGAACCGGCGAGCAGGTAGGGCCTTTGGTCCCGATGCCGGGACCGGTCCCGGCACCCGGAGGGCATCCCGACACAGGTGACCATGGTCCCTGGCGATACCGGCCTGGCTGCGGGGAAGCTAGCCGTGAGGAGTCGTGATGGTTTTCGCCGATCGTGATGATGCGGGGCGGCGGCTTGCCGCCCGGCTGGGGCACCTGCGGGGCGAGCCTGTCGTTGTCCTTGGCCTGCCGCGGGGCGGCGTCCCGGTCGCATACCAGGTGGCGCAGGCGCTTGCCGCGCCGCTGGATGTCATCGTCGTGCGTAAGCTCGGGGTGCCGTTCCAGCCCGAGCTGGGCATGGGCGCGGTCGGGGAGGACGGGGTGCGGGTCATCAACCCCAAGGTCGTGCACGCGTCCGGGGTGTCGGAGGACGAGCTCGCGGCCGTCCAGGCTCGGGAGCAGGCTGCGGTACAAGCCCGCGCCGCGCGCTACCGGGTCCGGCGGCCGCGCGAGCCGCTGCACGGCCAGGTGGCCGTGGTGGTCGACGACGGTATCGCCACCGGCTCCACGGCCCGGGCCGCCTGCCAGATCGCCCGGGCGCACGGGGCGGCGCGGGTGGTGCTTGCCGTGCCCGTCGCGCCGCCTGGGTGGCAGGCAAGGATCGGCGCGGAGGCCGACGAGCTGGTCTGCGTGGACATGCCACGCGGGTTCTTCGCTATCGGGCAGTTCTACGCCAGGTTCCCCCAAGTGTCCGACGACGAGGTCATCGCCTGCCTGGAGCGCGCCGCCGCGCGGCCGTCCCTGGCGCAAGCCAGCACCGCGCGCGCCGCCAGTACCGCCGACCCGCCAGCCCGCAGCGAGGAAGTGGAGCCCGACGCCGGCGTGGTCCGGCTGGCCGGCTACCTGACCGTGCCGGAGAACGCCCCGGAGATCGTCGTCTTCGTCCACGGCAGCGGCAGCAGCAGGCACAGCCCCCGCAACCGGCATGTCGCCGGCGTCCTGAACGACGCCGGCCTGGGCACGCTCTTGTTCGACCTGCTCACCCCCGAAGAGGAACTCGACCGGGCCAACGTGTTCGACATCGGCCAGCTCGCCCGGCGCCTGGTGGAGGTCACCGGATGGCTGCGCGCCCAGCCGCGTGCGGCACAAGCCGCGGTCGGCTACTTCGGTGCCAGTACCGGCGCCGCGGCGGCGCTACGGGCGGCGGCCGAGCCCGGCGCTGGC
>JBKQQQ010000684.1:0-6269 GCA_052144275.1 Streptosporangiaceae bacterium | reverse complement strand
TAACGGACTATATAGTTCTCCTGCTGGTCACTTGTGTCCATACGGAGGCACCGTGCGTACGCACCGCTACAAGATCATCATCTTGGGTGGTCTGGGTGAGACTTACCGTGAGGCCTTCCGCGATTTCCGTATCGAACCGAACGGGACGAACACGGTGCTGATCGGCGACCTAGACCAGTCGGGCCTGCACGGCGCACTCAACCGGATCCAGTCACTCGGTCTTGAGCTTGTCGGGTTGAGCCGTCTGGCCGACGCCATCAGCTGAGCGTACGTCGCACGCCGGGACGCTTGGCGTGCCGGGCGGCCGTCAATCCGATGCTTGCCTGATACCGACGAGCTCCAGGCCCTGCGCACGCACGCGGTCCAGCACGGCGTGCAGGCCTGGCTGGTCGAGGTCGGCGGACAAGACGGTAATGGCCGGACCAACCCTCACCTCCATGTCGGCGAACGCCTCGCGCACACCCGGACCGAACGAGCCAGCAACGCTGATCTCGTAAATGTGCCTGCTCACCGACGCCTCCTTCAGGATCGGGTCGCCGTCCGCGACCATCGTCGCAGCGGTCCGCCGCCGCTGACATCATCCCGTTGGGGGGGAATTTGCGCAGATGCCCGGTACGTGGCGCCCGGCGCGGTCACCCACCACGGATGACGCGCCACAGACGAAGAGTTGCCTGGATCGCACGCGTGATCATTCGGCTGGTGATCCGCCTCGTGGTACTCGCGGCCATCGGCGCGAGCAACCGGCCTGGGTCAGATCAGCTGAAGCTGGCGGGCCCGCCGGACCGCTTCGCTGCGGTGAGCCGCGGCCAGCTTGCGGTAAATGTTCTTCAGGTGCGTCTTGACGGTGTTGACGGAGATGTACATCTCGCTGGCGACCTCAGCCGTGTTCAGCATGCATGCCACGTGCACCAGCACCTCCCGCTCGCGGTCGGTGAGCGGCTCGACCAGGAGAACCGGGGCCTTTTCTCTGGCCCTCACGGAAGCCGGAAGCTGGTCGCGGCCCAGTACCGGGGCGAGCAGGCGCCGGTGGGTGTCGGCCAGTTCAGGGTCACGCCGCAGCATTGGCCCGAGCCAGCCACGTTCGGCCACGAAGGGCAGCCTGAGCTGCTCACGTTCGGCCAGCCGCAGCGCGGAGGCCAGTGACCTGCGACCGCGCGCGCTGTCGCCGTCGGCATAGCTCAGCCGTGCGTCCACGAGCCACGCTTGCAGGCGTACACGCTCCGGCGCCTCGCCATCAGCCACGAGCACAGGAGCGAGCGCCTGCTGTGCTTGGTCGCCGTCTCCCGCGGCCGCCCAGGCGTGCGCGAGGGTAACCGCTGCCTCCAGCGAGGTGCCGCCACCGACCCGTTCGGCGGCGGCCAGTGCTGCCGGGATGTCGTCGGCGGCTGCGCATGCTCGAGACTCGACCAGGCTCAGCTGCTGGTCCAGCCAAGCGGGGACGTGCCATCCGGACCGCGCTCTGGTGATGATCTGCGCGGCTACCGTGGCTCGTCCCTCAGCCAGGGCACCGCCCGCCGCGACAAGGTAAGCCACCGCCCCGACCAGCTTGTCCGGACTTACGCCGAGGGCGGCGTCCGCCTGCTTGACCAAGCTGCGCGTCTCGCGCAACTCGTTGCGTTGCAAGTGCACCCAGGCGAGGGCGACGAGCGGAGCGGGGTTCGCGTTCCAGCCAGGCGGCCGGTGCTCTCCGGCCACGCGGGCCGCCTCACTGGCCAGCTTGGCAGCGCGGTCTAGCCGGTCGCGCAAAGCCTCCACCAGGGCCAGCTGCCCCATCCAGTCGGCTTGCTCGTACTCCCCGCCGGAAGCGGTCTCGGCCAGCCCTGCCTCAAGGACCTGGGCCGCCTCGTCCAGATGACCGCACCATAGCTCGACGGCCGCGCGGCCGGACATCACTCGTCTGGAGAGTTCAGGATGCCGGGTGCCCTTGCTGCCCGGGACCCGGCTGAGCATGAGCTCCGCGCGGTTAGCGGCCGTGGCCGCCGCCACCAGATCCCCGCTGCGCAGCGAGGCGATGAGCCGGATGACCGCGGCGACCAGCCGGCAAGCGACCTCCTGATCAGCGGGGAAACGCTCGAGTAGGCCATCGGCGGCATCCAGCGCGGCGGCACACGATTCATGTTGACCAGCGGACAGCGCAATCAAAGCCAAGACCAGGTGCGGCTGCGGCCCGGTCCAGGACTGGCCGAGCGGCATGGTCGCGAACTCGTCCGCCAGGCATTGGCCGTCCCGCGCCTGGAGGATCTGGTCGATCGCCAGCTGATCGATGACCATGGCCGCCGCGAGCTGCCAGTCACCGGCCCGGGAGGCATGCCGCACCGCGTCGGTGAGCATGCCGTTACTCTCGTACCACCGGGCAGCTCGCTTATGCAGGGCGGCCACCCGGTCCGGATACTCGTACCGCAGCCTCAGCCGCAGCATCTCGGCGAACAAATTATGGTAGCGGTACCAGCCGGACCCGATTGGCTGGACAAACGCGTTCGTGCGCACCAAGGCCATCAGGATTCCCGCGGCCTGCTCGTTGCCGGTCAGGTCGACGGCGGCATCGGCGCTGACATGCTCCAGGATGCTCGTGCTCAGCAGAACGTCACGGATCTCGGGCGGCTGGACGTCGAGCACCTCGTCCACCAGATAGCCGATCAGGGCGCTGTCCTCGGCGATGAGCTCCTTGACGAACTGGCCAGGGTCGGGATGAGTGCCAAGGGAGATCGCGGCCAAGCGGAGGCCGGCCGCCCAGCCCTCTGTTCGCTGGGTCAGGCTCTCCAGCGAGTCCGGCGTCAGCATGCCGCCGTGCTGCGCCAGCAACGCCCCGGCTTCATCGACGCTGAACGCGAGGTCCCCGGCCCGGATCTCGGTCAGCTGCCCGGCCAGTCGGTACCGGTGCAGCGGCAGCAGCGGATCCATCCGCGAGGCAACCACCAGGCGCAGGCCGGGCCCTACGTTCCGCAGCACGAACTCAAGTCCCTTCAGGACCTCCGGCTCGGTCAGCAGGTGCAGGTCGTCAAGGACCAGCGTCACCGGAGGATCCTGGGCGGCTAGCGCCGCCGTCAACCGGAGCAGGAACCCGTCATCGGCCGTGTCCTGCGGGACGGCCCGCAACGTCTTCGGAACGGCCACGCCGACCCGGCGCAACGCCGCCACGACATAAGACCAGAAGACACCCGGCCGGTTGTCGAACTCATCCAGGTAAACCCAGGCAACCGTGCCTGTCTCCGCCGCCGCCCACAAGGCCAGGGCCATCGTCTTGCCGGCACCCGGAGGGCCGGTGACAACCGTCAGCGGGCACCACCGCGTCCCCTCGGCGACCAGCTTCGTGATCCGCGGACGCTGTACCGCCCAGTCCGGCACATGCGGCACCGTGATCTTAGCTGCCAGGATAGGGGCCTCGGCGGACGCTGACCGTCCGCCGCGGGTAGACACCTGGCCGGCACCATGGGTAGCCATCCATACCTCCGCGCTCCCTTCCTCCGTCGGCTAGCGACACTGATAGTCCCGGCCGTCAGGGAGGGCGTTTCGTCTCTACAACAACCCAACGCCGGCCAAGCCGGCTGCGCATCATGCGATTGGTATGAAAACGGAATTTCCGCACGTTCCTACGCCGCCAGGACGGAAAAATCCCAGCTAGAAGCGTCTGCTACGTAGCGCGGCGCACTTGCGCCAGTTAGAACGGGCGCGCGCAGAGTAGCGATCAGTGATTGTCCGGATCTTCCAGCGCAGCCACGACGTCATACCCGAGCGCGGTCGCCACATCGGGAGCGGCGCAGAGCCCGAGCCCGGCCTGGCAACCGACGAAGGCCTCATCGACCATCGCCAGCCTGCGCAGGGTCTCCTGGAATCTCGCCGTCTCGCTCATAAATCTCCGCTCGGCCGCTGCGGCATCATTGCACCTCGCGTCGGGGAGAGCTGCATCCTACGGATGGCATGAAAGTCCGGTCGTCACCCCTCCAGGAGGCCCAGCTCCCGGGACCGGGCGACCGCCTGGCTGCGTGAGGAGGCGCCTAGCTTCCGGTAGACCGACATCGCCTGCGACTTGACGGTGTGCGGCGACAAGAACAGGTCGGCGCCGATTTCCGGGAATGACAGGTGCGTGGCGAGCATCGGCAGGATGCGCAGCTCGGCACCGGTCAGCGACGACGCCCCGGGGACACTCGGGGCGCGATCCGCCGACAGCTGAGTCCGCAGCGCCTGGGCCTCGCCGACCAGGGTACCGAGGTCGGGCCGGCGGTTGAGCAGCTCGTCGATTTCCCGCATCAGCGTCCTGGCCCCGGCTATGTCGGCCAGCGCGAGGTGCACGCGAGTGAGCTCGATCCGGGCCTGGACGGCGATGTGCGGCATCGCATAGGTCACCACGGGCCGCAGGCGCTGGGCGCTGACCAGCTGCTGGCGCACCGCGGGGACATCTCCCCGGTGCATGGCTGCGCGGGCTTGCACCGCGCAGGCGAGGAGGGTCTCCATTCCGATCCGGCGCAACGCAGTGCCTGCTTGGCCGGCCAGGACCTCGCCCAGGCTCCAGTCACCGCGCGCCATGGCCAGCAGCGACCGCTCGCCCAGCGCCTCTGCGAGGGTCTCGTGCGCACCGACTTCCTCCGCGACGGTGACCGCATCCTCCAGGTACGCGTCACCGCCATCGAGGTCACCGGAGAGTATGCGCGCGACCCCTTGACATACCGCGGCCAGGGGCGACACGATGTTCGCCGCCGCGAGCTTCTGCGCCGCCTCGTCAGCGTCCGCGCGCATCTGCTCGATCCCGTATCGGCACAAGATGGCCCGGACCACGGCGGCCCATGCCTCGGCGGCAGGGTCATCGGGCCGTGCCGCGTCCGCGTACTGCCAGCGATCGACAATGTCGGCCCATCTCTCGGCCTCGGCCGGCCGCCCCGTTTCCGCGGCGAGCAACGCGGCCCACACAGCGACCATCGGGTGCCCTGCGATGCCGCCCCGCTCATCGAGCCACCGGAACCACCGCTGAAGGGTGGCGAACCGGCCCTGCCGATCGGTCGGCAACCACAGACTCTGCACCAGGCGGGCCACCGCGTCCACGTCCCCGGCAGCGATGGAGTATTCCAGCGCATCCTCGCGCATGTCGTTTCGCAGGCACCAGGCGGCCGCACGGCGCCGCAAGACCGGCAGCAGGGAGGGCTCCTGGCGTTCCAGTTCCGCCAGCAGCATGTCGCGGAACAGATGATGGTAGCGGTACCACTGGCCCCGCCGGTCCAGCGGCACCAGCAGCAGGTTCGACCGGGCCAGGTCCGCCAGGGCCGCGGCGGATCCGGGCAGCTCAAGCACCGCCTCGCAGAGCGGCCCGCACATCCGCTCCAGCACCGCGGTCCGGGTCAGGAACATGCGATGCCGCTGCGAGATCCGCTCCAGGAACTCCGACTCCATGTACTCGCTGACCAGCCGGTCAGCGCCGCCGAACGAGACCGCCGCCGTCCCGAGCGGGCCCCCCTCCCGCAGATACAGTGCCGCCAGGTACAGTCCGACTGGCCACCCTTCGGTCCGCTGATGGAGTGCTGCCACGTCATCCTCGCCGAGCGTCACCTCGGCCGAGCGCAGCAGCGATGCCGCTTCCTCGCGGCTCAGCATCAGGTCACCGGGACCTATCTCGAGGACCCGGCCTTCGGCCCGCAGCCGCGCGGTCCTCAGCGGTGGCTCGCTCCGGCCCGCCAGTACCAGCCGTGAGCCGTACGGCACGTGATCGGCCAGCACCGACAGCGCGTCCCGGCATTCGCGGTTTTGCAGCAGGTGCACGTCATCCAGCACCAGCACCACCGGCGCGGTCATCGACCAGAACGCCGACCCGAGCCGCGGCAGCACCGAGCCGGGCACTGAGCTCACAGGCGAGGCCAGCGCCTCGAACACCCGCCCGCCCACCGGCTGCACCGCGTCCAGCGCCTTGGCCACGTAGCTGAGCAGGACCTTCGGGTCATTGTCTTGCTCGTCGACCGACACCCACGCGAAGGCCTGACTGCTGCGCTCGGCCCAGTGCGACAGCAAGGTCGTCTTCCCGTACCCGGGCGGCGCGACCATCGAGACGATCGAACGGGAATCGTCTCGCGTCAGCCGTTCGATCAGCGACGTCCGGCGGATCGTCCCGGACCGCACCGGGGGAGGGCGGAGCTTGGACGCGATCAGGTCGAACCTCGGCCCAGCCATGCGCTGGGCCGGGATGATCCGCTCGCGCACGGTGCTGTCCTTCACGCGCAACCCGCATCTCTCCAGACGGTGCCGTTCTATGCTCTTGCGCAACTTTTATCACGTCAAGAGAAAAT
>JBKQQQ010000683.1:0-2766 GCA_052144275.1 Streptosporangiaceae bacterium | reverse complement strand
GACCCTGCTGGCTTATTCGGCGGCACGCCGCGGTGCTTCCGGAGCAGCGGCGCGCCTGTAGTTCATGATCTTTTGTGCGGTCGTCTTGCCCCTCGTCTTGCCCTCGTCTGGCCGCAGAATGGTGTGGTCATGTCGATGCAGCCGCGGCCCTGGCCAGATGTTCCCGAGCTCACCGCGAGGATGGCGCGTTCGTCGTCCCGGCAGGGGAACCTGGCGATGCGGATCCGCGATGAGCTGGGCGAGGTGTATGCCGATGCCCGGTTCGCTGCCGCGTTCGGGGTCCGGGGCCGGCCGGGGATCTCCCCGGGCCAGCTGATGATGGCCAGTGTCCTGCAGTTTTCTGAGAACCTGACCGACCGGCAGGCGGCTGAGGCGGTCCGCGACCGGATGACGTGGAAGTACGCGCTCGGCCTGGAGCTGGAGGATCCGGGGTTTGACGCCAGCGTGCTGAGCGAGTTCCGGTCCCGGCTGGTGGCCGGTGACCTGACGTGCCTGGCGCTGGACGCGCTGCTGGCGCGGCTGGCCGGGCTCGGCCTGGTCAAGGCCGGCGGCCGGCAGCGCACCGATTCCACCCACGTGCTGGGCGCGATCCGGGCGCTGAACCGGCTGGAGCTGGCCGGCGAGACACTGCGGGCGGCGCTGGAGGCGCTGGCGGTGGCGGCACCGGGCTGGCTGACCGGGGTGATCGGCCCGTCCTGGCAGCAGGTGTACGGCGCGCGGATCGATGACCTGCACCTGCCCGAAAGCCAGGCCGGGCGGCAGGACCTGATGGTCCGGTACGGCACGGACGGCTACTACCTGCTGGAGCAGGCGCACGGGCCGGGCGCGCCGGCGTGGCTGCGGGAGCTGCCCGCCGTGCAGGCGCTGCGCCGGATCTGGATCCAGCAGTTCTACCGGGAGGTCACCGAGGGCCGGCAGGAGGTGCGGCGGCGGGAGAAGCTCCCCGGAGGGGACGGTCTCCCGCCGGGCAGAGACCGCCTGATCTCCCCGTATGACCTCGACGCCCGTTACAGCATCAAGCGAGACCACGGCTGGGGCGGGTACAAAGTCCACCTCACCGAGACCTGCGACGCCCCTGAAACGCAAGCCGGCGCTAGTGCGGGCACGAGTCCGGAACCGGGCGCCGGGCGGGGTGACCGCCCGAACCTGATCACCGGCGTGGCCACCACCGAGGCGACCGTCGCCGACGCCGCGATGACCACCCCGGTCCATCAGCAGCTGGAGGAAAGGCAGCTGCTGCCCGGCGAGCACCTGGTCGATTCGGGTTACCCGTCGGCCGAGCTGATCATCCACGCTGCCCGCGTCTTCGGGATCACGCTGGTCAGCCCGATGCTGCTGGATAGCTCCGCCCAGGCCAGGGCCGGCGCCGGGTATGACAAGGCCGCGTTCGCCTTCGACTTCGACGCCCGGCAGGCGACCTGCCCGCAAGGGGTCGCCAGCAGCTCCTGGAACCCGTGCAGGCAGCACCAGGACGAGGCGATCGTGGTGTCCTGGCCGGCGACCGCGTGCGCCCCTTGCCCGGCACGCCAGCTGTGCACCAGCGGCCGGCGCCGCCAGATCACCATCCGCCCCCGCGAACTGCACGAAGCGCTCGCCAGCGCCCGCGCCGAGCAGACCTCGGCACAGTGGAAAGCCCGCTACGCCGCCCGCGCCGGCGTCGAGGGCACCATGCGCCAGGCCACCCACGTCACCGGAATCCGCCGGGCCCGCTACCTCGGACTGCCCAAGACCCAGCTCGAGCACAACATCGCCGCCGCCGCGATCAACATGATCCGGATGGACGCCTACTGGACCGGCCACCCCCTGGACCGCACAGGATCAAGCCACCTCGCCCGACTCGACTTCACCCTCACCGCCTAACCGAATAAGCCAGCAGGGTCTGATCAGGATCCAAAACCAGATCACCCACAGGAAGATCTCGAGAATCGTCCAGAAAATGTTCAAGAGTGGATAAGAAGATGACGCAGCCGCGAGTGACATTTCCTTCTCCTTCGCTGGCCGCCGCGCATTGCACCCGGAGGCCAGAAGTCCTTACGTGTGACGAATCTGGCCCACAGTGACGTCCGCCGGCCGCCTGGGCGGCCTGACGGCCCCGTATCGGGCATCTCCCTCGGCCGGGCGTGGGTCCTTCCCGGCCCAGGTACTCGCCGGGCGTGGCGCCGAGCGGGAACGGCAGGCCGGGCAGCGCCACGGCGGGATGGCCATCCGGGGCGAGGCGGGCGGCCGGGACGGCCCCGGCCGCGGTGGCGGTGGCCTGGCTGGTAGTCATGGCTGGGCCTTTCCTGCCAGGTCGCGCAGGACGTCGCCGAGGGCCCGGACGGCGCCGTGCCGGCGCAGGATCACATCGGCGATCAGGCCGGTCCAGCCGGTCTGGTGGAAGGCGCCGATCGCGGCGCCGTTGTCGCCGTGGAAGTACTCGCTGAAGATCAGGTTGTCCTTCCAGGCCGGATCGGTCTGCATCTTCTCGGTCCCGCCGAAGATGGGGCGCCGTCCATCCGCGTCCCTGATGAACAGCGAGATCAGCCGGTCCTGCAGGTCGGCGACGATCAGGTCCAGGGTGAGCCGCTTGCCGGAGCCGGTCGGGTACTCGACCTCAAAATCAGCGCCGTAGAACCGGTGGTAGCGCTCGAGTGATTCGACCACCAGGTAGTTGACCGGCATCCAGATCGGGCCGCGCCAGTTGGAGTTGCCGCCGAACATCGACGTGGTCGACTCGGCCGGCTCATAGTCGATGGAGGACTGGTAGCCCTCGGCGTCGAACTGGTA
>JBKQQQ010000682.1:0-2863 GCA_052144275.1 Streptosporangiaceae bacterium | reverse complement strand
CCCCTCACGGTCAGCCACCGTCAGCGGCGAGCCGGTAGCCCGCCCCGCGCACGGTCTGCAGGGCGTTCTTGGCGAACGGCGCGTCGATCTTGCGCCGCAGGTAGCCCGCGTAGACCTCGACGACGTTCATATCCGTGACCGAATCCGAATCCCAGACGTGTTCCAGCAGCTCCGCCTTTGGCACTACCTGCCCCGCCCGCCGCATCAGGTACTCGAGCAGCGCGAACTCCCTGGCGGTCAGCTCGATGTCGGCGTCCGCGCGGCGGACGGTCCGGGCGGCCGGGTCGAGGTGCAGGTCACCGGCCACCAGCACCGCCGGGCGCGGCCTGGCGCCGCGGCGCAGCAGCGCGCGTAGCCGGGCCGCGAGCACCACGTAGGAGAACGGCTTGGTCATGTAGTCGTCGGCGCCGAGGTCGAGCCCGTCGGCCTGGTCGTACTCGCCGTCCTTGGCGGACAGGATGAGCACCGGCACCCAGTTCCGTTCGGCCCGGAGCCGCTCGCAGACCTGGTAGCCGGACAAGCCGGGCAGCATCAGGTCGAGCACCACGGCGTCGTACTCGCCCTCCCGGGCCAGGTGCAGGCCGTCCACGCCGTCGTGGGCGACGTCGACGACGAACCCCTCGGCGGTCAGCCCGCGGCGTACCGCGGAGGCGAGCCGCCGTTCGTCTTCCACCACGAGCACCCGCACGGTCCCAGTGTGACCTACCGCTGCCGGTGCCGCCGCCGGGCTCTCAGGGTGCTCACAGCGGCCGTGAGGCACTGTGGAGGGGAGCGGCGAGTCAGGGCCGGCACCACGGGGGCGGGCCCTGCCAGCAGCGCCCGGTCAGCGGGTAGGCTCCGATAGCGGGTGAGGTGTCATGGTTCAGGTACCGAGGCTGTCCAGGCGGGTCCGGTGGGCGGTGCCGGCCGGCGCGCTGGTCGTCACCGGCGGGGTCATCGCCGGGTCGGTGATCTCCGTGGCCCAGGCGGCTCCCGGCCTGCCCGCGCGCACCGCCGCGCAGCTGCTCGCCGAGGTGGCGGACTCCGTTGCCCCGCCGCTGACCGGGACCGTGGTGGAGACCGCCTCGTTCGGCTTGCCGGCCCTGCCCGCCACCGGGAACCCCACGTCGCTGTCGTCGCTGCTCACCGGGTCGCACACGGTCCAAGTGTGGTACGCGAGCCCCGAACACTTCCGGCTGGCCGTCCCGCAGTCGCTGAGCGAGAGCGACGTGATCAGGGACGGCAGCACCGCCTGGCTGTGGCAGAGCACCTTGAACAAGGTCACCAAGTTCACGCTCCCGGCGGATAAGGCCGCGACGATTCCGAAGCAGCCGCTGACGCCGCAGCAGGCGGCCCAGCAGGTGCTGGCCGCGGTCGGGCCGACCACCACGGTCAGCGTGGCCAGCAACGTGACGGTGGCCGGGCAGGCGGCCTATGGCCTGGTTCTCGCGCCCAAGGACGCCAGGTCGCTGGTGGGCCAGGTCCAGATCGACATCGACGGCAGCAACGGGCTGCCGCTGCGGCTGCAGGTCTTCGCCCGCGGCGCGAGCAGCCCAGCCTTCCAGGTCGGCTACACCGCCATCCAGTTCGTCACCCCGGCGCCAGCCGACCTCAGCTTCACCCCGCCGCCTGGATCGACGGTCACCCAGGTCAACATGGCCGGCGGCAGCAGCGGAGCCACGGGTAGCGCGAACTCCGGGGTCTCGACGATCGGATCCGGCTGGCTGACCGTGCTCAAGCTGCCGTCGTCCGCGCTGACCCCGGGCAACCCAGCACCAGGACCCTCAACCAGCAGCTCCGCTGACAGTGCCGCCGTGCTGAACGCCCTCCTCGCGTCGGCCACCCCGGTGCACGGCGCCTGGGGCACCGGCCGGCTGCTGCGGACCAGCCTGGTCTCGGTGCTGATGACCGACCAGGGCAGCACGTTCGTCGGCGCGGTCGAGCCCAGCGTCCTTTACGCGGCGGCGTCCGCCCAACCTGCAGGGACACCTTGACCGCGATCTCGACCAGCGGGCTGACCAAGCGGTTCCGCGGCGGTCAGCTCGCCGTCGACCACATCGACCTGGCCGTGCCGGACGGCTCGGTCTACGGCTTCCTCGGCCCGAACGGATCAGGCAAGACCACCACGATCAGGATGCTGCTCGGCCTGGCTTTCCCGACCGCGGGCCAGGCCGCGCTGCTCGAGGTGCCGATGCCCGCCGGCGCCACCCAGGTCCTGCACCGGGTCGGCTCGCTGGTGGAAGGCCCGGCCTTCTACCCGTTCCTGACCGGCAGTGACAACCTGGCCAGGTACGACGCCGCCGACCGGACCGCCGACCCGCGGACGGCGCGGGCCAGGATCGAGGCGGCCCTGGACCGGGTGGGCCTGCTGTCGGCGGCGAAGAAGCGGTACCGCAACTACTCCCTCGGCATGAAGCAGCGCCTGGCCATCGCCGCGGGCCTGCTGCGGCCCCGGGAGCTGATCATCCTGGACGAGCCGACGAACGGGCTCGACCCGCAGGGGACCCGGGAGGTGCGCGCGCTGATCAGGCAGATCGCCGCCGACGGCACCACCGTGTTCGTCTCCTCGCACCTGCTCGCCGAGGTGGAGCAGATCTGCACGCACGTGGGCGTGATGCGGACCGGGCGGCTGGTCTTCCAGGGATCCCTGCCCGAGCTGCGGCGGACCGGAGCCGTCCGGGTCACGGTGCAGACCGCCGACCCCGAAGCGGCGGCCAAGGTGCTGGCCGGGCTGGGCCTGGCCGGCGCCCAGGTGGACGCCGGGAACGCCCATGCCGGGAACGCTCATGGTGGGAACGCCGACACGGAGGCATCTGCCGTGCTCGGCGAGGCGTCGCCGGAGCAGGTCTGCGCCGAGCTCGTCCAGGCCGGCATCGGAGTCCGC
>JBKQQQ010000681.1:0-3474 GCA_052144275.1 Streptosporangiaceae bacterium | reverse complement strand
TTGCTCGAGTACCGAGACGTGTACGCCGGCGGCCGCCTCGTCGGATCCGGATCGGCCGATGTGATCACGATCGTCAACCCGGCCACCGAGGAGGTCGCCGGGGCCGTCCCCTCGATGGTCGGGGCCGACGTCGAGGTGGCCGTGGCCGCGGCCAGGAAGGCCTTTGACGCGGGGCCGTGGCCGCAGGCCAGCCCGGCCGACCGGGCGGCGGCCCTGGACCGGCTGGCGGCGGCCATCGAGGCCCGGGCCGAGGACACCGCCCGCCTGGTGACGGCGGAGATGGGCATGCCGATCAGGCTGTCGCGGCGGAACAACGTGTCCATCCCGTGCGGGATCATCCGGTACTACGCGGACCTGGTCCGGGACTCCTGCAGCGAGGAGATGCGCGAGGCGGTCAGCTTCGCCGGGCGGACCTTGGTCCGGCGCGAGCCGGTGGGGGTCGCGGCCGTGATCGCGTCCTGGAGCTACCCCCTCATCCTCGCGTTCTGCCAGCTGGCCCCGGCGCTGGCGGCGGGCTGCACGATCGTGCTCAAGCCGGCCGTCGAGACCTCGCTGTCCGCCTACATCCTGGCCGAGGCGTTCGAGGCGGCGGACTTCCCGCCCGGCGTCTTCAACCTGGTCACCGGCACCGGGCAGGTGGCCGAGATGCTCGCCGCGCACCCCGGCGTGGACATCGTGGCCGTGGCCGGGCCGACCGCGTCCGGGCGGCGGATCGCCGCGATCTGCGGCGAGACCCTCAAGCCGGTGAGCCTCGAGCTCGGCGGCAAGTCGGCCGCGATCGTGCTCGACGACGTCGACCTGGACGCCACCGCGGCCGAGCTCGGCTGCCTCTGCTTCGCCAACTCCGGGCAGGCGTGCTTCACCATGTCCCGGGTGCTGGCCCCGAGGAGCCGGTACGACGAGGCGGTCGAGGCCCTGGCCTGGCAGGCTTCGGTCCTGGTCGTGGGCGATCCGATGGCCGAGGAGACGACCATGGGGCCGCTGGCCAGCCCGCGGCAGCGGGTCCGGGTGGAGTCGTCGGTCACGGCCGGGATCAGCGCGGGCGCGCGGGTGGTGGCCGGCGGCCGCCGCCCGGCCACGCCGGTGCGCGGCTACTACTACGAGCCCACCGTGTTCGCCGACGCCGACGCCGACATGGCCATCGCCAGGGACGAGATCTACGGGCCCGTGGTGGCGGTGATCCCGTACGATGACGAGTCCGAGGCGGTGGCCATCGCCAACGACTCCAGCTACGGGCTGGCCGGCAGCGTGTGGACCGAAGATCCCGAACGGGGCCTGGCGATCGCCCGCCGGGCCAGGGTCGGGACGTTCGGCGTGAACCTGTACGTGCCCGATATCGGCGCCCCGTGGGGCGGCCGCAAGGCCAGCGGCATGGGCAGCGTGTACGGCCCGGAGGGGCTGCAGACCTACCTGGCCACCAAGTGCGTGTTCCTGCCCGCCCCGGCCGGGGCGGGCAGGACACCGCTCTGCTAGCGCGGGTCCCGCCGGTCACCAGGCGATGTCGAGGGCGGGCCGATGCAGTGCTAGCACATGCTCGTGGGTTTCGCGCGCCGCGACCAGCAGCGCCTGGCCGTCCCGGCAGAACACGATCGGCGGCTTCAGGGCGCCGTTGTAGTTGTTGGCCAGCGTGTAGGTGTACGCGCCGGTGACCGGCATGGCCACCAGGTCGCCGACGACGGGCGCGGGCAGTCGCAGCCCGGCCACCAGCCGGTCACCCGACTCGCATTGCCGCCCCACGAGGTCCGCCACTTCATCTGGCGGTTCCAGCATGCGGGTCGCGAGGGCTGCCTCGAACCGCTGACCAGTGAGCGCCGCATCGAGGTTGTCGGCCATGCCGCCGTTGACCGCGACGAATGTGCGGCCGGTGCGCTTGACGGTGGTCACCTGGTACAACGTCGCGCACGAGCGGGCGGTGAGCGAACGGCCGGGCTCGATGATGAGCTTGCCGTCGGCCGGCAGGTACGCGTGAGCGGCCGAGGTGATCGTGTCTAGGTACTGCTCGACGGTCGGTGCGTCGTCCTCGCGGGTGTACCGAACTCCGAGCCCGCCACCGATGTCGTACACCGGGAACCGACCTAGCGCGGCCACCGCCTCGACGGCCCTGGCGAACGGGCCGGTGTCGAGGATCTGTGATCCTATGTGCAAGTGCAGCCCGTCCAGGCGCAGCCGGTCACTGGCCCGGATCCTGGCGATCGCCTCGCGGGCCTGATCGGCCGGCAGCCCGAACTTGGACTCGGCACCGCCGGTGGACTGCGATTCGTGGGTTTGCGGAGAGATCCCGGGGATGATCCGTATCAGCACGCGCTGCGGGCGCGTGGCCAGGCTCTCCAGACGGTCGATGTCATCGAAGTTGTCGACCACCACACATCCGACGCCGGCTTCGAGCGCCATCGTCAGCTCCGCGGTCGTCTTGGCGTTCCCGTGCAGGTAAATGCGGTAGGGTGCGACTCCCGCGGCAAGGGCCATGACGAGTTCGCCGGCTCCGGCGACGTCGATGCTCAGTCCCTCGGCGGCGAGCAGCTGGTAGGCCGCCAGGCAGGGGAACGACTTCGACGCGAACACCACCTCGGAGTCCGGGTGGCGGGCGGAGAGCCCGTCCTTCATGCGGCGCGCCTGGCTGCGCAGCCCGGCCTCGTCGACGATGAAGGCGGGTGTCCCGAAACGCTCGGCGAGTTCCCGGACTCCGACGCCGCCGATGACCAGTTCTCCGTCCGGCGTGACTGAGCTGTGTTCGGGAAAAAGCGGGAGCAGGTCGTGACCCCGCGTCAGGGGCGAGTCGGCTTTCGTGCCGTAGGTCGAGGTCATCAGCTGCTCCCCAGGGACGGGCTATGCGACGGTAGGACACCAAAGTGCTGCGTGTCGGCAACCGCGGCGTGATAAGGATGCTCGTATAATTTACCCACCCGGCGCTGGCCGACAGGAGAGTGAGCCTCATGAGCACGGACTCTGGTAATGGGCGGATTGCCGAACGTGCCTACGGCTCTTCTGGCTACGTTTTGGACCTGCTCCAGAGAGTCTCCGCAGGTCATTACCCCTTTTGCGGCCGACACGCCGACGTAACTTGGGCTAGGCGAGGCCGCCATCGGTGACAGGAGCCGAACGGCCCGCTACCACCGGGCCAAAGGTCCCTAAAGCCGGGGACCAAGAGCAGGATCACGGCGTGACCTAGCGTCACGAATCCAGCCCCGCCACCTCTGTTGCCCGAGGGCCGTGCGTGTCTAAAATCAGCAACAGGGACGCGGCGGCTGCCACAAAAGTCAAAGGAGACCGACATGCCTGGGATTATCGTCGGCATAGACGGTTCAGGTCATTCCCGCAAGGCCCTGGAATGGGCCATCAAGGAAGCGGCGGCCCATCACTCGCCGCTTACCGTGGTTACGGTGCATCAGGCAGCCGCGGGTTACTTCGGCAACCCGGCCAGCTACCCCGACGACGTGGCCCTGACCGAGAAGGCCACTGAGGCGGCCCGGGCGG
>JBKQQQ010000680.1:0-2726 GCA_052144275.1 Streptosporangiaceae bacterium | reverse complement strand
GCGCTGGGCGTCACCTTCTCGCCGGGGGGACAGCGATGCAGATCAGGTGATATAGCGGCTTTACTCCGACGCCAGCCACGGTCGCATGTGCGCCCGCACAACGGAGCCGGCCGCCATTGCGAGGCTGCTGCTGGACATAATGGATGGATGGCACCGGTCAGCTCCTACGTGACGCGGCCGCTCAGTCCTGACACCTGGGACGACTTTGCCCGTCTGGTGGAGGCTAACAACGGGGTCTGGGGCGGCTGCTGGTGCATGGGTTTCCACCCAGAGGGCGTCGGCAAGGGCCATACCGTTTCCGGGAACCGTCTGGCAAAGCAAGCCCACGTTCGCAACGGAACGGTGCACCAGATTCTCGTTTACGACGGCGATGAATGCGTCGGCTGGTGCCAGTACGGGCCGCCGGCCGAGCTACCGAACATCAACAACCCGAAAGCCTATGCCAAGGGCCTGGGCGAGATGCCCGACTGGCGGATCGGTTGCATCTTCACTGGAAGCGGGCACCGGCGCAGTGGGGTTGCGCGGGCGGCTCTCGGCGCCGCGCTGGCCGCCATCCACGATGCTGGAGGCGGGCTCGTCGAGGCCTACCCCGAGCAAGTCGAGGGGCGCGCCCCGCAGCGCGGTGCCTATTTCCATACCGGCCCGGCCGACCTGTTCGAGGAGTTCGGCTTCGAGCGGGACCGGAAGATAGCGAAGTGGCGGTGGGTGATGCGGCTGCGAATCCGGTCTTGACCGAGTCCTGCCGATTCCGTTGCCGCAGTGGGTGACAGCCTCGAAAGGGCTCACAAGGCTGTGAACAGATCTTCTCATCTGCGACCGGTCGCAGCTCATACCGCCACTCCCGGACGCCGCTCGTAACGGCGGTTCGGGCGTTGCGTATCGGGTTTCCGCCGCGGGATACGAGGTCCAAGCTCCCTTCCTGTTGCAGGCGAGCGTCGACGGTCGCCATCCGGCAGCGCGTTGTCAGCAGCGTGCGCGACGAACGCACGCAGATGCCGGCTGACCGGCCCGTCGCCATGGTGCCGCACAGCAACGCGGGCCTGCTCATCCCGGCGATCGGTTCAGGCCGCGTACGTCATACGCTGCCTGCGAGGTTGAGAACGTTGACCCATCCGATACCTGCCTCGCCGCGAACTCATGTCCCCCACCAGAAGGATTGCCGGCATGCGTCCCTTCCGCTTTCTCGCGACGGTCGATGGATACCCCCGCTTCGCCGAGCTGACCTCCCTGGCCCGCGAGGCCGAGGCCGTCGGCTGCTCCACGTTCGTACTGCCCGACCATCTCATCGGTCAGTACGCCGCGATACCGCTGCTGGCCGTGGTCGCGGCGGCGAGCGAGCGGCTGCGGGTGGGCACCTTCGTGCTCAATGCCTGCCTGCGCCATCCGGCCGTCCTGGCCCAGGACCTCACTACGCTCGACGTGCTGTCCGGCGGCCGTCTGGAGATCGGTCTGGGCGCCGGCTGGAACAAGCCCGGGCACGACGCCATCGGCATTGCCTTCGAGCCGGCCGGCGTCCGGATCAAGCGCCTGACCGAGGCGATCACGATCCTCAAGGGCTGCTTCGCCGAAGGACCGTTCTCCTTCTCGGGCGAGCACTACACCATCACCGGCCACGACGGCACGCCCAAGCCGGCGCAGCGCCCGCACCCGCCGATCTTCCTGGGCGGCGGCGGCAAGCGCCTGCTGACCCTGGCCGCACGCCAAGCCCAGATCATCGGCCTGGCGCCGCGGCTGGTGCACGGCGACCCGCCCCGCGCCGACGCCCGGAGCCTGACGGCCGCGGCAACCGAGGAGAAAATCAGCTGGATCCGCGAGGCCGCCGGCGACCGCTTCGGCGAACTAGACCTCAACACCTACCCCGCCGGCGGGCCGACGGTCGTCACCAGCGATCCGCGCGCCGAGGCGCGCCGCCGCGCCGGCCGCATCCGTGAACAGACAGGCATCGAGTTGACCGCCGGGGAGATCCTGGACTCCCCGCATGCGTTCATCGGCAGCATCAAGGACTTGACGCGCAAGTTCGCGGACCTGCGCGAGCGCTTCGGCATCAGCTCATTCCTCATCGACGACCTGGACGCGCTGGCACCAGTGGTGGAGGACCTCGCCGGACGATGAGTCCGCCCCGACGGCCCGTTCCGGCGTCAGCCCGCCCGGCCGCATCAGACGCCTCGGCGGCCCGGGCCAGCCCGTTCAGCCGGCGCCCTTTAGAGGCTGCGATCGTGCACCGGCCTGCGGCCAGCGGTGACAGAACGATTCTTCGGTGCGACTTGACCGACCTACGTATCGATCACGACAAGCGCGCATATCAGGCGGATACTTGCGCGCCGTGCCGGGTGGGCGGCGTGGATCCGCGCAGAGGGCTCACGCGCTCAGCCGCGGGGCCTTGGCAAGCATCGTTGTCGTTGTGTCGTGGTCCAGGAAGCCGCCGGACTGGTGTTGCCATAGCCGGGCGTAGATTCCGTCGAGACGGAGCAGCTCCTGGTGCGTGCCCTTCTCGGTGACCTGGCCGCGGTCGAGCACGACCAGCTGGTCCATGTGCGCGACCGTGCTCAGCCGATGCGCGACCACGAGCGCGGTCCGGCCCTCCATGAGTCGCCACAACGCCTGCTGGACAAGGATTTCGCTCTCCGAGTCCAGCGCGCTGGTCGCCTCGTCGAGCAGCAGGATCGGCGCGTCACGCAGGATCGCCCGGGCCAGCGCGACTCGCTGCCGCTGCCCGCCGGACAGCT